>JAJEAQ010000573.1 GCA_022822685.1 Trichodesmium sp. jk18x7bins.61 | reverse complement strand
CTCCACAGCCATTGTCATCATTATGAACACATGAGCAGAGTGAGAACTCAGACTAACTAGGAGCCGTGATGAGGTGAAAGTCTCACAGGGGGTTCTGAAGTAGAGGCGCCTCAAATAATATTGAGCGTCGACTATAACAGAGAAATATAACTGTGTAAACTAATTAGAAAGAATACAGATAAGTAGTTATAAATATCTACAGATTATCTGCTTTCATGGAGCCTGCCGCCGACATGAAACGCTAGTATTTTTATTACTAGGGTAAGGCAGAAAGCAAAAAGGTTAGATGGGATGTAGAAAAAGTACCTTTTGAGCAGCGGATTTTGTATAAAATTATTATAAATAGCTACAGATTAATCAAATAGTGTTTGTTTTAAATCTTCCTTTTTTATGGTATCTTGATCTAGAAACTTACGTTGGCGAAGCCAAGCGGCAGCTACAAGGAAAGTTATTTCTTTCTTGGATAACTTATCTTGACAATCTGCCAGCTTAGAACCTAACTATTTAGTCCAGATTTGTAATTTTGGTCCTGAATTACCCTACCTAATAATTGTTTCATCTACAACTGATACTTGATGAATTTGCTCATCATTAATATAAGTACCATTAGCACCAAAATTGATTATAATCCAACTATCAGGATCTTTCCATATTTCTACATGATGACGAGAAACTACGGCACTGTAAATTATTGCATCGTTATCACTGGCTCTGCCTACACGAATCAAAGATTTTGATTCAAAACTCCAGTGTTGAACAGGAACTAACTTAGTGGGATGTAGTAAGGCTAAAGTAATCACTTATACAAGTTATTTAAGTATACCTATAAATTCAGGCTGTATTCATAAATCATCTTTATTTTTTTCTGGCTCATCTTTCGAGGGATTAAATTTATTTTTCAATTGAGACTTTACTCCATCAATTTTTTCCTTAGCTTCCTTTGTTACTTGTTGAATTTTTGTAGAAAATTCATCCGAACTTATGTAAATTTTTGTTTGTTTTTTTTTTCTGTAGACTTACTTTGAAACTCTTCTACTTTTTGTTTGGCTTGTTCTGTAATAACTACTTGTGCTTTTTCTTGAGCTTGTTCTTTGACAAGCTTTGCTGTTTTTTGAAACCCTAAAACAAATTTTTTTGCTTCACATTTGGCCGCATCAATATGTTGTTTTGTTATCAGTAAATCCTCTTGCAAAAAATTATTAACCAAACCTAACTTTTGACATACTCCTTCAGTATAATTTTGCAGATTTTCTAAATAAGTACTAACTATTATTACCCGTTTATTACCAGCACTAGAAACTGCTTCTGGTGACAGCAAATAAATATTATCCAAAAGGCTGCGCCAGCCATTAGATTTAAACAAATAATTAACAACTGCACCTGTTTTGATATTGAGAAGATATTCGACAATAAAACCTACTTTTTCCCCAGTATCAGTCCAGACTTCATTATCAATTATGTTGACTATCTTCTGAGATTCTTCCGATATCTCTTGTTCTTGGTTCTCATTTACAAGAATAGCATCAATACCAATAGTCTCAACTTGTGTCCAAGCAAAATATTTTTTCTGTTTACCAAAAACACCAGACTTACATATAAAACCGACAACATGATGAGATTGAGGGTTGAGACACAACTGTGATATATAACCTTGCTCTTCAACTGTTTCAAGGTCAAGCACTAACTTCTTTAACAGTTGACTATGTTTTAGTACCTCTGGTATTTTATTCATAATGTTACTCCTAACATAGAGTTGTCAGTCCCGAACCCCTAGCTTTAGCTATGCGGCAAGTTATACCCTCCTGGCTATGTTCCGAGTAGGCCTACCCAATACCTGACTGGTTTTCCACCTCAAGTTTTACAGGTTGAGGATTTGGCTCTTAAGCATCAGTTTTTCTAGAGGACTTTCCTTTCCTACCTCTTTTAGCCGGATTATGTTAGCTTTTGAGTTCAAGTAACCACTACTGGTGGTGATTCGAACCAGTTATCCAACAGAATTCTTTTTTGATCAATCCCATCATCAAAATCAGAGAATTTATCAAGAAATCTATTCAAGTTTTGTATCCTCAAATGATTCTTGCTGTTCATCCTCCTTAAATAAACCAAGGTTGTCTAAACCTTTGTGTTGGTGATAATTTTTCTTTGTTTTAATATTAAATACCTCTGATGGATGATGGAGATAAATACCAATTTTAGGTCCTGAACGAGCCACATTAATGATCAACCCACTAACTACGGTAACTTTTGTGATTGGTTGACCATCGAGGTATGTGCCATTGCTACCTAGATTAATAATTTCCCAATCACGATGACTCAGCCTTAATTCAGCATGGTAACGAGAAACAACAGAACTATAAAGAACTACATCATTATCTGAGCAACGCCCAATTTTAATCACAGGTTGGTTATCAAAAGTCCAACTTCGGACTGGCATAGACTGGAGTGGATGTAGCAGCATTAACCTAATCACGTTTCTTTTTGGGATTTTAGTAAAGCACCTGAGATAATTTTAGATTATTTAATTTTAATTTGTTTGAGGTTCATGTCTTCGTGACGCTCCTACACACTCCGATTCGCTTGCTTCCTAAGGTCGGAACTGCGCTTTTCATGTGGCGAGATACCCAAAACAGTCTAGCCTACTGTTGCCTGCTTGAGACGGTTAGAAAAACATCGAGGGATATTCCCGTTACAGCTTTTATAGTGAGGTAGCATCTGGCCGCACTTTTAGATTCAATATTTCCGATTTTTAGAGTGAGTATTTGCCTCATTCGGGAGGAGCTCCGCTTGCCTCATTTGGTCGGAGTTGCGCTTGCGGCTTCTTCTCTATTTAAACCCCGCCGGGGCGGGCGAGGTCTGATAGCATATTAAACGCCGGAATTCATAAGGGGCTGTGTGCGGAATTACTGACCCACAGTAGGCGCCCCATCCCTATGTAAAAGGGACAGCCCTGCCGTGGGGCTTCTTCCGGAAGTTGTTAAATTATCGGAAGACCTGATGCTGATGGCTGGAATCAGCCCACAATCTAAAATTGAGCTAAGAAACTTGAAATAGGAATGAAACTAAGTCTCTTTTACCCAAAGATATTCGATCGCCTGGTCTTAATTTATGTCGATTTCCTCTTACCAAAGGAACATTATTAACATAAGTACCATTGGAACTACCCAGATCTTCTATATAGTAAGTATCTCCCTCTACTCTAATATCAGCATGAGTACGAGAAACCACCTCAGAGTCAGGAAACCCTGAAATATCAATATCAGGAGGAACTCGGTCATTGGGCTTACCTATATGAATCACAGATAAATTAACTGGTAATTCAATATTTTGATCTGTTCTGATATGAAGCAATTTGGCAGACTGTTTTTGCAACTGAGTCTTTGCTGGAATTGCTGTTCCTGCAGTGGAAGATACAGAACTTACTGACGGTGTAGAAACAGGAGTACTAATAGCGTTAATAGTTTGTGCAGGTTCCTCAATCGGAACTGGAGTATTAACACTGCTAGGTTTTTCTAAGTTTGGTGTTCCAGATACCAGAACTTGTGGTGTAACTAATGGATCTAGTGCGTCTAGGTCAGGTAAATTTCCTGAAGGTATCTCTTTATCTGCTTCAGATATAGGTGATACTATGGTTGGCATTACTGCTGGATCTGTTTGAGATGAAACTTGACCTGCCTCTGTACCAGTACTTGCTCCTAGAGCAAAGCCACATTGACCACAAAATGCAGCATCAACTTGAACTATTGCCCCACAGTTAGAACAATTTGTGGTTACAGGTAAGGGAGTGTAGCAAGCTTCACATTGGTTTGCTCCATCAGGATTCTGATGATTGCAATTAGGACAAACAATCATTGATTTTCTCCTTGCTATCGGCCAGATGATCAAAACACCCATATAAAAATAATCTGATGTTCCTACAGGCTCTATCTACATCTGCTTGAGTGTGTAGGCAACTTAAGTCTATTGAAGACGGTCAGAACTTCCTTAGAAATAAAGTGAGGTTTTAGACTTAGCTATAACTACCTTATTTTTACCGAGAAACATTCGAGAGGCTGAAAGCCCGGTACCTATGCCTAACGGCAGGCTGACGCCTTTCATGTCGGCGACAGGCTCAACAGAGCGGGGATAAAAGCCGATTCGGTGACTTCAGTCACCAGTATGTTATAATAAAGTAGGTTTGAATTCTCAGAGTGGCGATATATCCTTGAACTCAAAAGCCAGCATTAAGAGGCCAAAAGAGGCAGGAAAGTCCTCTATAAAAACCAATGGATTCTAGCTGAATCCGCAACCCGCCAAACGTCAATGACCCCACCGTGTAGACGGATGGAGCTTGTAAAGATAGGGTGACTAGGCGCTTGCATTGTCTACCGTATGAGATTTGGCATGGTACAAATTGCCAAGTATTTCCCTAGCTTGGTCTATCTTCAAACCCTATTACGGTGCTTTTAGAGAGGACATCTAGGCCTGATTGGCGGTAAGAGACCACAAACTTGACGCTCAAGGATGATCTCCATGATTCGTGTTTTCAGGCCGAATTAAACGCCCACAATTCCTCCCTACCCTGTAGACGGATGGGGAATCCTTGTGGGGGGGAAGTTGATGAATATGAGGAAAAAAAAACTGTACCGTGGGGCGCACGGAAACAGTATAATCAACGCCCTTTGTGAGATTGTACCTCTGAGGTCTCAATGCTCAAATCAGGTTCGGGAATAGTGAATATTTTCCTTTGAGATTGTAAGTACAATCGCCGCTCCAAGAATCCCCGTTGCTTCACCCTAGGGAGCGTCAAGGTGTTTGATCATCGGGAACAAATCAGGCCCTAAGAGCTAAAAATTGATTTAAGTATTAATATCTCTATAAATTTTTAGCTCTAATTGTTCATCACAATATTCTCGGATACTGCAATCTGTCAACACAAACTCATCTCTATAGACCATAAGTGAGCAACAGGATTCATCCCATAAGCTCCTCTTTAGCTTTGAGATGTGTTGCTTTCTCCTGGTTAGAGTAAATCATACGATGTACCATATGCTACCCTTGCGTTTACCTCTGGTCTCGACTCACCATAAAGAGGATTATCTCGATTCGGGGGTGAGCAAAAGAACAAAAAAAACTAAATACCAAGTTATTTGTTTCTACTTCCTAATGTTTACTCATAACTTCCGACTCAGCAACTTCACTACTCGAATCTAATAATTTCTACATTACTCAGGTAGCTCTACACCGGTGAGTAACCACCATAGTTCTCCTTCAGGTTGGATCAGCCGACTGGGATAAGTCATATAATCACCTTCTTCTGCAAATACTTGGTCTAATGCAGCCTGTTTGTCTGAACCAGAGACTAAAAATATTACACAACGAGCATTATTTATTAATGGTACAGTAAAAGTTAATCGAGGTTGGTCATCTTTTTTGCCCACTGTAATGAGCCGATCGCTTACTGTCAAAGCATCTGTGTGGGGAAATAGAGAAGCAGTATGACCATCGCCTCCCATACCCAAAAAAATTAGATCAAAATTAGGAAACTTTTCCTCTGATACTTGAAAGAATTCTCGCAAATGTGCCTCATGTGCTGCAGCATCTTTTTCTGGGTCATTCGCCCCTGTAGGCATAGGATGAATGTTTTCTTTGGGTAAGGACACTTTATCTAACCAAGTTTCTCTGGCCATTTTTTGATTACTATCTGAGTGGTCAGGAGATACATAACGCTCATCACCCCAAAATATATGAATCTTGCCCCAAGGCAAATTTTGAGCTGCCATAGCTTCATAAAATGGCTTGGGAGTGCTACCACCTGCTAAAGCTATAGTACATTGGCCTCGAGCTTCGATCGCTTCTCCAATTTTTGACAAGCAAATTCTCTGGGCTTCTTCGATCAGGCCTTGTCTATCCGATAACAACATAATCTGTTTGTTCATTTTATTTGTGTTAAGCTACAGTATCTATAACCCAAAGTACATAGTTATTTTTTTCTATTTGGGTATCAAAGTCATACTATAGTAGTTTTGATTCAGATGTCAGTTTCTCTTGTTACACCCAACTAATATTAATTTTTCTAGCTAAAAGCATCCACAATAGCAGAATTAATGAGTGAGAAGTTACTAGCAATAAATTAGGAAAGAAAAGTTATTCAGCTAGCTCTAAAATTAGTTTAACTGCGCTCAATTTTCCTTCATTCTATTTTACTAATATTTAATTTTACTGTCATACCAATCACTAAAAATAATGCTATATATAAATCTGATTATTTCCCTAATAAATAATGAAATACTAATACCATATCTAAGTGTAGCGATAGCTAGATTAAATTAGTATGACTTTTCTTTTGCTACTCTCGTCAGAGAAGATTTGAAAAAACTAATCTTTGTAAATATCAGGAGCGATCGCTAGATAAAAACTGTATGAAAAAATACTTTGTTTCTATTCTCAAAGTTCCAAAAGATGTTGATACTAAGAAGTAAAGTTTTTTTCATTCTCAAAACATTTAGCGAAAAGGTTGATAAAATATTAACAATAGGGATGTCTGCCTAGAGCAGAACCGGGAATCCACAGAAGTTTTTTTAGTACCTAGATGTTAGTCTAGCACTAGGCATTGAAAAATAAAATTATCTAGGTATAACTAGATCAGGTAGTAGTTGTCGGGTCAGGTGGCCGACCCCAGTCGGAGCTTTCATGTGGCGAGGTGGCTCAACAAGAATCACTTCTTTCCCCTCCCCTTTGAACGGAACGTGACAGTTTCCCATCATTCCGCTCCAGCCTCACAAACAACCTTTTAACTTGGTTTTTAGAGTGAACCTGTTGCCTCCTCTTGAGGAGCTTTCTTATGTAGCTTTAGCTAAAACCCTTTTAGCTAAAGCTACATGAATATGGCACGCTCTGTGCAAATGAATTAGATTTTCAGCGTCGTCACCTCCACCGTCTTTCACAGGTTCTATATGCTGGGTTTCAATTTCTTCGGAATTGAATAGGTTGTCTCCACAAATCAGGCATTTCCATTCTTGTTGTTTGGCTATCTGTTTTAGCTAAAACTACATGAAAGGGACGCCGCCTTTTTTGCCCAATGCCAGAGCTCTTGAAACACCCGGTATTGGGTATAACTAAAGGTTTCTTTCCTAACTACTCCTCTGTAGTAGTTAGCTAAACCACGGAGAAGAGGA
>JAJEAQ010000759.1 GCA_022822685.1 Trichodesmium sp. jk18x7bins.61 | reverse complement strand
AACTGTCACCCACGGTTCAAAGGGGGAGGGAGAGGAGTAATCCTCATTCAGGTCGCCTGTCGCGCGACCTGAAAGCTCCGACTCTTGTCGGCCACCAGACCCGATTAGATCTACTCTAGACTACCCTAGACAGTCTTTGCTCAAGTATAGCAGTACGTTATTTGGTTAGGACTAAAAATTTAGGTTGAAAGGCAAGAAGCAAGAGACAAGAGGCAACAGAGTCATGTCCTAACCTTAATGGGTAGCCCTAGCACAGCAAGAAAATAAAAGATAGTATACAGTATCTACTAGACAGGTGACTAGACAGTATCTACTAGACAGTGATAGAGTCAAGGTGTCTAGTGGTTACTAGACAGTCATCAATGTTAAATCGTCTCACCTCTTAAGGATTTATTTATAGATACCCTCTTAGTTATATGACTTTATTATTAATTATGCGACTTTATTCTTTCACTACAACAGTTTGAGAAATCCTTTATTCTACAGTTACTGACTTCGCCAAATTCCGAGGTTGATCTACATCCAAGCCACGATGAGCAGCAATATGATAAGCTAACAACTGCAAAGGAATCACCGTTAACATTGGCGACAATAATTCATCCACTTCTGGCACCGCCAATACATCATCAAATACATCCATTTCTGTAGTTTTAGGAGTTACCCCAATTAACCGGGCATCCCTGGCTTTCGCTTCCTGAGCATTAGAAAGCACCTTTTCATACACTAAACCAGGCATCGCGATCGCAACTACTGGCACCTTATCATCCAACAAAGCTATCGGTCCATGTTTCATCTCACCTGCCGGATATCCTTCTGCATGAATATAACTAATTTCCTTCAGTTTTAGTGCCCCCTCTAGAGCAATTGGAAAATTAATTCCTCTGCCCAAAAAGATAAAATCTTGAGTATCATTGAAATGGTGCGCAAAGTTTTCGATTTGACTACCCTGAGTTTCTAACATCTGTTCCATTTGTACAGGTAACTGTCGCCAACCACTAATAATTTCTCCTATTTTTTCCCCAGATAAAAACTGTCGTCGCCATCCTAAATCTAGGGCTAATAAACAAAAAGCCATCACCTGTGCCACAAATGTTTTAGTAGCAGCAACACCAATTTCCAGACCTGCGCGAATATTAATAATTTGATTTACTAAACTACTAATAGAACTTTCTGGGCGATTAGTAATTCCTAACAATCTGGCTGCAAATTCTACTGGTTTATCTAAACGCCGTTTTTGTTCCATTGCCAGGGCTGCCAAAGTATCCGCCGTTTCTCCAGACTGAGTAACACCAATTGTCAGGGTATTTGGTTTCAGAGGAGAGGGTGCATAACGAGCTTCCGAAGCATAATTTACTATGGTA
Organism: Trichodesmium sp. jk18x7bins.61; assembly: GCA_022822685.1. Classification (GTDB taxonomy): domain Bacteria; phylum Cyanobacteriota; class Cyanobacteriia; order Cyanobacteriales; family Microcoleaceae; genus JAJEAQ01. The sequence continues at coordinate 2,257 of JAJEAQ010000759.1, read as the reverse complement.
TAAATTCCTGCTAATTGTTCTAGCAAATACTTGCCAATTAAGCTAGCGTGCCAACTGGTACCACAGGAATAAATTTCAACTTGTTCTAAGTCTTTATATAGAGATGGTGATAAATCTAAATTAGTAGGAGAAACTTGACTATTTTTAATATCCCAATCACTATTAATATATGCTTCTAAACAAGACCTAATAACATTTGGTTGCTCATGAATTTCCTTGAGCATAAAATGCTTAAAGATGTGTTTATCAACCAGAGTCGGACTCCAATTGAGAATGCGGGGGAGTTTATTGACGCGATCACCATCAAAATTATAAACTTCCACCCCCAGGGGAGTTAAACGCCCAATTTCACCATTATCTAAATTGACAACAACTTGAGTATGGGAAACAAGAGCAGGCGTGTCAGAAGCACAGAAAAATTCACCTTGCCCTAAGCCAATAGATATAGGTGCTTGTTGTCTAACGACAATAATTTCACTCGGATAGTCTGCACAAACAACAGCGATCGCAAATGCCCCATCCAGTTGCTTCACCGTCTGACGTACTGCATCTAAAAAAGGAAATGAACTTGAAGCTTTCGCCGATGTAGAATTAGATAAAAATTCCGCGATCAAATGAGGGATAACTTCCGTATCAGTATCAGAAACCAACTTATGTCCTCGAATTTCTAATTCTTTACGTAACTCACGGTAATTTTCAATAATCCCGTTTTGAACCACTGCCACTCGCCCTGTATCATCCGTATGGGGATGAGCATTATATTCCTCCGGTTGGCCATGAGTTGCCCAACGAGTATGACCAATACCAATATTAGCTGGTATTTCTACTCCTGCTAGTTTTTCTTGCAGGTTGTGCAGTTTACCCTTAGCACGAACAGATTTGATTTGACCATCATAAATAGTGGCCAAGCCAGCAGAATCATAACCTCGATATTCCAGTTTCTCTAAGCCCGATAGTAAAATTTCTGTTACTGATTGTGTACCAATATAACCAACAATTCCACACATTTTATTTGTTGCTCCTGGTAAATTTAACTATTTAACTTGTCTGGCGCAAAGATCAGCGTTATCCTTTCAGGTAACCTCGGAATGATAGCCGGGGTTATTTATCAGTTACATCCTAATTCTCAATATACTTCTTCTCGAACAGTATGTTCAGGCAAAATGCCTAATACAATTTTAAAAAAGTAATGCTATAATTTGGAAGCTTTAAAAAAAATCAAGATCAAAAGAATAAAAGTCATTAAATAACTCTCATTAACACCAGCAAATCATATTGATAAATAACTAATCCAAGGGTAGCAAAATTTTTGGTAATTGGTAATAAGCTACTAAGGGTTGACAAAATCAGTTACACCTCCTACTCTTCTTTCTTTGAGCAAAGCAAGTTAATATCCAGCAAAGAAATAGGGGGAAATTCATCCCCCTGTTAAATTTTTGATTTTTTAATTGTTATTATTTAGTATGCCAAACCCATACTGCGAGTGGTTTCAGCACCTAGATAAACCCGAACACTTAAAAAGTCAGTGGGGCAAGCAGTTTCACAACGCTTGCAACCAATACAATCTTCAGTACGAGGGGATGAAGCAATTTTGCCAGCTTTACAACCATCCCAAGGTACCATTTCTAGCACATCTAATGGACAAGCGCGGACACATTGGGTACAACCAATGCAAGTGTCATAAATTTTTACTGAATGAGCCATGAATAAATTCTTTTACTCCATAAAACTTAGACAAAACGCCACAAGGTGACAGTTTTATGTTTACTCCCTGCTTGAACACACTCCATCTAAATCAAAGATTATAGATGGAGATTCGTATGCCTGGCTTGAGCTGGTGTACGAGCGCGAGTCATAAGAACTTTTGCTTATGAAACCCCAGAAAAATATACAACCAACAAAAAAACTGATGATGGCCGTGAAAAATAGGATCGTGTCTCCAGCGATGAGCTTTTACCGTACCAAAAATAACCATATCACACTAATCGTCACTCCCGCTTACCCCACCGCGCATCAGAGATTATAGGTGGGGACCATTACGGGGGATTCTGTTCCACCAAGATCATAAACAGTAAATCGTCCGCAGGTATAAACTCTTAAACCAACGGCATAAATCGTGCGGTTCGTTTCTAGCAGGAACCTTTAGCAACTAAAGATGTATGGCTAGAGTCCAGTCCATGTGTTCCCACACATGGCGGATAACTGAGTTAAGAATGTGGGTGCAACCGCAAGGCGAGGACCACCCGCTAAGGAAGGC
>JAJEAQ010000532.1 GCA_022822685.1 Trichodesmium sp. jk18x7bins.61 | reverse complement strand
GTGGAGCTAGGATTTAGCTCTCAATGATACGTTTAATGCTCAAGGGATTGGCGATGTAGCTACCCCTAGGCGACGCCTACGCGCAGCAGAACGGATGTTCTATCCCTACTAATACCTAATAATTCTTGACAAACAGCCTCTCAGTTCAGACTGATGTAAAAATAAACTGAACAGTTTTTCTATGGAAGCTCTAGAGGGTATCTATAAATAGAATATTAAGCCTTGATGTAGGGTGGGTTAGGTGGGAAGAATTCCACACTAATGATAGGATATTTTCTCATCCGCCGTCACCCACCGCAGATTGGCTATTTGATGTTGTTTTTAGATTTTTCTTTACAGATATCTTCTAGACTCACAATTCATTTCAGATAAAAATTATAGCGGTTTTCACAAAGGTAGACTACAACAATAGAAAATGGAAAATTCCCAAAAGCGATAGTGATCCGCACCACTGACGTGAACGTGAAACCTGATTCTATCGACTTAAGAAAAAAAATGTAGAGGCATATCACTCACGGGGTGACAAGCAAGCTACAAGATATTATATCTAGTAATAGTTTCAGACATTAGCTGAAGAATAATTCAATTCCAAAGTCAAGCTTATTGAGATGGCAGAGGGGGAGTCGGTTGAATGCTTCGCATTCACCAACTCCCCCATTTTTGGTTGATGTTTTATTCAATTAATCCTGGAAAAACTGTCCAAAAATCTGATAAAAAAGAGTTGAGAATTACAGACAAAAATGAATAGAAGTGAACATATTAGGTGATTACCAAGAGCAAATAAAGAAGCAGTTGAATCAATCTCAAGTGGCGACATTAAAAATATTATTGCGCTTAATATCAGTACAGAAAATTGTACAAATATCCAAATTATCTGCTTATTTTCCTCTGCCAATTCAATCGGAAAGCTGTCGAAAACATATACAAAGATTTTTAACATTAAAAAAATTAAGTATGCCGATCTTCTGGTTCCATTTGGTAAAAATCATGGTAGAAAAACTGCTTGAATCACCATCATAATTAGTATTGGTATTAGATAGAACTCAATAGAGGGAAATCAATATATTAATGATAAGTGTAGTGTGGAAAAAAGAGCATTGCCAATTTCTTGGAAGATTTTAAGTGACAAAGGGGCAAGTAATTTAAAAGAACAACAAGCAGTAATTCATCCGGTATTAAGATTAGTCAAAATATCTCAAATAATTCTCATAGGAGATAGAGAGTTTCATAGCATTCATTTATCATATTGGTTAAAAAATTATCGTCAAAAACATCTATATTTGGCATGCCAAGAAAGACAACTCAGATAAAGCGTGGTAGTAAGTATTGTCAACTACAACAATTAAAAGTAAATCTTGGCAAAAAAAAATCTTATTAAATCAGAAGATTACTAAAATAAAGCAAGTTAGTTTAATAAATTTATTCATATATAAAAAACGTCGGAAAAAACAGAGAAATGTATTAGAAACTTGGTACATTATTAGCAATTTATCGTCAGCATCAAAAATCAACCAAGTATATAAGTCAGGGCATATCAACAAGGCGAAGGTTTTTACCGACAAATTGCCCAACGTTTTCGAGTCTGCTTGAGCTTCATTCAAAGACTGGTTCCACGTTATCAAAAAGAAAATACTCTTGAATCCCAACCTATAGGGCGACCAACATCAGGAAAATTAGCACCATACAAAGAGAAAGTTCTACAATACCTAGACTCCTCCAATGACTCTACCCTCTCACCTGAATCCTTACCCAATGCACCTTTTTCTCCTAAACAGATGATTTTTATCGACCGATCACAATCATCAAAGGACTACCCCTAGTTGATCGCGCCATTTCAGGAGTATGTTAATCAGGCTCAGAGAGGATTTGCAAACGAATTATTTGGTTATTTAACTCATTTAGGCGCATTTCAATTACATTACTTGATAGTTTGTCCAAACATCCTAATAAGTGTCGTAGATGAGGTGTACTAGCACCAGTATCAACAAATAACCTTTCTGACAAATTACCTACCCGCTTCCAGGTAGTATAGAGTTTGGCTATTGTTGTTTCTAGTTGAGCAGACTGTTTGACTAAATCAGCAACTAGATTCAGAGATTCTAATCTCAAAGCTTCTTCTAAGGCCATTTCCATATCTAATGGTGACTCATTCAAAGCTTGAACTTTGGCTGCAGCGTCAAGATATTTGGCTAGGTTTCGTGCATCTGAAGTTAATTGCTTAACTGTATCCAACTCAGGACTTTCGATCATTTCTTCTTGAATTGCACTTAAATGGGATTCTGGTAATTTTTCCATTTCTCGCACTAGGGGAGCTAAATAACGTGGTGGCATAGATCCAGAGGTGGCTTTCGATCTAATTTCGTCCGGCAGCAAATCTGAACTAATAGCCGTCCATTCATCTGCTAATTGCTTGACTTCTCGTCTAGTGATGCGATCGCCTTTTTTGGCTGCATCTGTCACCATTTGTTGGACTTCTGGGGATGATTTGGCTGTTTCGACAAAAGCCCGTTTACTGAAGTTATTAATTGAATCTGGGTCTAAATCTCCCTTGTCTATTAATGTATCAGCACTATTGGCCAATTCTATTAAGGCATAAGCTTGACTCTTGCTGATTTCTCTTTCCTTGAGCCAATTCAGGAATCCACTACCACGGCCATCGCCTCCTTTCTTTTCTCGGTCTCTGATGATTCTCAAGATGCGGCCCCGCCAGATTTCTGTCTGGAGGTCGAAGCGATCGCAAACTTTCCAGGCTGTATCTACTACTTTTTGAAAGTCAGACTCTGGAATCTCTTCATCTTCTGGGTCAGGTAGATCTAAATCTATCTCTGGGAAATTATTAAGGGCTTCGGCAAGAGCTTCGGGAAATTGGGGAATTTCAGGCATAACAGAGCAAAATTATCGCAAGAATGCTGGATTATTATTGCATCATTTGCCAAATATTCAAAAGTCAAAAGTTAAAAGTTAAAAGTCAAAAGTTAAAAGTATTTGAGGTTTGAGGAATCATGCTGAATTTCAACAACCTGTGGCCGAGGCAAGAGGCAAGAGGCAAGAGGCAAGAGGCAAGAGGCAAGAGGCAAGAGGCAAGAGGCAAAAGTATTGTGAGAAGAGGGTCTCTTGTCCCCACTATCAGTGATCGAAGCTTGACTTTACTTACAGAAAACTGACTGATTAGTTTCCATGCTCCCGCAATTATTCTTCACTATCTGAAAAGTCTACTTCTTGATAAAGTTCACTCAAAAGAATTTGTACTTCAACAGTAGCTAAATTCAAGACATTATTCTCTGGATTGTACTCCGTAAATAACCATTGATTTTCTGAAGTTTTAGCATACTGTGCTACATAATATTTAGATTGGTCGATTAAGATATATTCTCGAAATTCAGGAATTGAACGATAAAAATCAAACTTTTCTCCTTTATCATAATTTTTAGTAGACTCAGACAATACTTCAACAATTATTAATGGATTAGTAATAGTAGTTTTTCCTGTTCCTGCGTATACTGGTTTTCCTGGAACTACCATTACATCTGGATAGACATACCGATTGATTGTGCGGTTCGTTTCTAGCAGGAACCTTTAGCAACTAAAGGTGTATGGCTAGAGTCCAGCCCATGTGTTCCCACACATGGCGGATAACTGAGTTAAGAATGTGGGTGAAGCCACAAGGCGAGGACCACCCGCTAAGGAAGGC
>JAJEAQ010000580.1 GCA_022822685.1 Trichodesmium sp. jk18x7bins.61 | reverse complement strand
TGACACAAATTAAAAAATAATCTATGAATAAAATTACAACTACATCTCATTATTAAACAAATTTGTTGGTATAGTGATTAACCGGAATTGACCAGACTGTTCAAGAATAGTTGGGTTAGAATATCGATGATATTGATCAGGGTAATTGTTAAATACGAAAAGTCATATCTGAAGTAAAATAAATATTGAGAAGTGTAAACATTGTAAAAATTTAGGAGTTAGTAGTCATGAAAATTCTGGTACTAAGTTGGGAGTTTCCACCAAGAATTATCGGCGGAATAGCACGTCATGTTGCAGAATTATACCCAGAATTAGTCAAATTAGGACATGAAGTACATTTAGTCACAGTCAAGTCTGGCGAAGCAGCAATGTATGAAATAGTTGATGGAATTGAAGTGCATAGAGTGCCAGTTAGACCAAGCCAAAACTTCTTTCATTGGATAGCAAATATGAACGAAGCAATAGGTCGTCATGGAGGAAAACTAATTCAAGAGGAGAAAAATTTTCAGATCATCCATGGTCATGATTGGCTAGTAGCAGATGCAGCGATCGCTCTAAAACATATTTTTAAACTACCACTAATAGCTACTATTCATGCCACAGAAAATGGTCGCCATAATGGGATTCATAATCATAGCCAACAGTACATTAATGAAAAGGAAAAAGAGTTAGTTTATAATGCTTGGCGAGTCATTGTTTGCTCTAAGTATATGCAAGTAGAAGTAGAGCGAACCTTAGATACTCCAGGAGACAAAATAGATGTAATTTATAATGGAATTCGTCCTGAAAAAAAACAAATTCGAGATGAATTTGACGCTGCAAGTTTCCGTCGGCATTTTGCTAGAGATGAAGAAAAAATTATCTACTATGTAGGCAGAATGACTCCAGAAAAAGGTCTTTCAGTGCTAATTCATGCAGCACCAAAAGTAATTGCAGAAATGGGAAATCAGGTAAAATTTATTATGATTGGTGGAGGAAAAACCGATCACTGGAAGCAAGAAATCTGGGATTTAGGAATTGAGGAAAGATTCCATTTCACGGGGTTTATGTCTGAGGAAAATCTAGATAAATTTCAGGTAATTGCAGACTGTGCAGTATTTCCAAGTCTTTACGAACCTTTTGGTATTGTTGTCTTAGAAAGTTTTGCCACCCGTGTGCCAGTAGTGGTTTCAGATACAGGTGGTTTGCCAGAAGTTGTAGAACATGGTAAAACAGGCATCGTGACTAAAGTTGGTAATCCCACCTCTTTAGCACGGGGTATTATAGAAGCATTGAAAAACCATGATTATGTACAAAAATTGGTGAATCATGCTTATCAGGAATTAGAATATAAATTTTGTTGGGGTAGAATAGCAAAAGAAACAGATAGGGTGTATCAAAGAGTCGCCACAGAAAGGTTACAAGTAGTTTGGTAATTAAGCCTCTAACGCCTGCGCTAAGATTTTTTATTAATAAAGAATTCCGGCCTCAGAAGTCGGGAGCCAGAATACAGAATGAAAGGCATGCATGCCTGCAAGCAAAAGGGAAGGCGTATGGTGGGGGATAATCAGTCTGGTAACATGTATTGATTGGGCAAACCAATGGGCAAGCTGTGCAGATAATCCTGCTCTATCCAACTGAAATGTCTGATACTTACTGGGCAGCAGCAAAAACCATACTTAACAGCCTGAAGTTTGATGCTAATTTATTACCCATTGGCTACTCCTCCGAGGGTGATTGACATACTGTTGAGCAAGTTGAACAGTTCAACCCTGATGCTAAACTTAACAGGGACAAATGTGAGGCCTAAGATCAAATCCGCTAGCATCGGTATAGTTAGTCAGTAGTCAGTAGTCAGAATTCAGTAGGGAAGAGATCAGATCAGATTTGGTAATTAGGCCGCTCGGACAATTTTTTTTATGCCTAATTAAACGGATTTGATATAACACCTGATTCGGAAAAGGCACAACCCGAAGCAACTCCACTGACTGATTCTGATTCCATACCTTTCTAATGCAAATGCTCCCAAGTTAATAGTTTGTAAGTTGGGTTTATCCTACGGATAAGCTTCGCTAACACTTCGTTCTACCCAACCTACTTTAACTACTTTAACTACTTTAAAATATGAGTGTTAACATTTATTCTGATTAATTTACCCGACACGATATTAGGCAACATCCATATCTTGTCCATCTCCCTAGATGTTTGAAAAATTAAGCAAGGTGTATTTTATCAGATGTGGATATTCCTAGATATCGATGGTGTTCTAGTTCCTGAAAGAAAACTTTGACACCCCAAGACATAAAAAAATGATCTTCAATTTGAGCCGATTTGTTGAGAATTATTTGAAAACGTTGTACAACAATATTCAGGAGTATTAGTTGTCATCTCATCTTCATGGAGAGAATTATTTTCCTTTGAATTTGTTCGCTCTTTATTTTCGCCAAATTTTACCGAGAGAGTCGTTGGATTCACGCCTTTTTTAGACTCGAAAGTTATCCATCAATTTGAATATCTGCGACATCAAGAAGTACTTGAATTTTTACGAAAAAACAATACTTTAGGAGAATCATGGGTAGCAATTGATGATATCCCAGAACAGTACCCCCTGGTACTAACATAGTTGCCACCGATGCAGATAATGGCTTTGACGCATCAGCAGCATTAGCTTTAGAACTTTATTTATTATTAGGCTCAACT
>JAJEAQ010000757.1 GCA_022822685.1 Trichodesmium sp. jk18x7bins.61 | reverse complement strand
AATATATGCAGCTATATTTAGTGGTTCATCTAATTATTGGAAGGAAGATGAATTTAGAGTTCAAGATCAAAAACCAGGTGAAAGAGGTCAACTTCAGAAGGATGACAAGAGATCATTTGCAGATCCTGGTGATCTGAAATTTTTTCACTCTATCTGGACAGTATATAACGCTGGGAAGAAAATTGATAGCTCAAAAACAGAAGGGACAGATTTGAGCCGTAATATGTACTACTTCAGAAATGGCATCATTTATACAAATAACTTATATGCCTGGTTAAAAGAGTTTGATTCAGGTAAATATGGTTTGGAGAAAGGGGAAAAAGAAAAATTTTTGAGTTTACATCCACAGATTTTAGATATGGCACTAACGTGGCAAGATGCTTATGAAAATTATTATCAAACTATTCCTAATCAGCCGGATAGAGACAAGTATCCTAAACCTGAGACATATAAACAGAAGTATTTTTCGTGGGTTCCTACAGGAAAAAAAGTCGTGACGGACAAAAATGAGCCTCTAGAAAATTATTGCAATGCAAGTGTGAATGCCCTGGTAAATGCTGTCAAGCAAAAAGAACTTTTAAGAAAATGGAATCTAAGCGAAAATGCGTTGGAAGGAAGTAGAGTAAAAATAAAAACCTTGGCAGGAGTTGAAACAAACGAAGAATCGAATGAGATATCTATACTGCGTTCAGATAAAATGCACGAGGCTGCCAATGAACGCTATGATACGAGAGGTGTATGGAAGATCGGAGAGAAGCATGTCATTGAGATCAAAACCAAATATCCAGAGGAGCAGATAAATTACAATCTCGTTGAGGCAAAATCGTTTTACGAACACATCGTACTCGGTTTATACTACGCGATTGGGTTGGTGTTAGGGAAACCGGAAGATCTGAAATTTTTAAAACAGAATCTGCATATCTAATCAAGGAATGTAGAAGCTTGTTAACAGGCTGATAGTACTGACCGATAAAATTGGCGTTTCGGTATCTGGCCACATGAAAAGAGCGACAAATTTTACCCCATGAATGGGTGTTGTAGAGGGAGTAATCCCCCACCTCGTAAGGAGACGGCAACTAAAGTTGCCTCCTCGTTGTTCATCCCGTAGCTAAATATGACGGGTTGGCCAGCTACCGAAATTTTTTAGATAAAGGTTTATAGCAGTTCTCAGCCTTGGTGAGGTACAAAGATTTCTGATTTTGGGGAGTTGGGAATTGGGAGTTGGGAGTTGGGAGTTGGGAGTCAGAGTTACAGCACTTTTGGGGTAAAGGAGGCACAGCACAGTTGCTCAATGGCCCCTGAGCCGAGAAAAATATAATGTACCTCACCAACATAAAAAGTGCTGTAATACCAAATTCAAAACAGGTAGTTACAGTCTTAATCTCTATATCCCTACCAGTAGGACAAAGTGTTGTAGCAAGATTTTATGAAATTGGTTTAATATTTACAAATTTTCCCTCCGAAAAAGGTGGAGGGAAAAAGTAATTAGTGTATCAGGATGGTAACTTCTAGCGAAACATACTACTGACTGAAGTATCCTCGTGAATTCGCCAAATAGTTTCACCTAATAAATTTGCCACCGAAAGAATGGTTAACTGAGGAAAGCGATGTTCCTCCAAGAATGGGATAGTATTAGTAACAATCACCTCTTCAAACATCCCACCGGAAAGGCGCTCAATAGCTGGTGGAGAAAATACGGCATGAGTAGCACAGGCATAGACTTGTCGTGCCCCTTCTTGGCGTAACAATCGCCCACCCTCATAAATAGTACCACCTGTGTCAATTATGTCATCTACTAACACAGTTGTTTTGCCTTTGACATCTCCAATCACATTCAAAACTTCTGCAACATTGTGAGCTTGACGACGCTTATCAATAATCGCCAATGGAGCATCATTGAGCTTCTTCGCAAAAGCTCTAGCTCTTGCTACTCCACCCACATCTGGTGAAACAACAACAATATCAGATAAATTCTTATTTACTAGGTAGTCTAAAATTACTGGTGAGCCGTAAACATGATCGAAAGGAATATCAAAATATCCCTGAATTTGAGCAGAATGCAAATCCATGGCTAAAACACGACTCGCACCAGCCTCAGTAATCAAATTGGCTACTAATTTAGCAGTAATTGACTCTCGCCCGGCAGTTTTACGGTCTGCCCTAGCATAACCATAGTAAGGAATTACTGCAGTAATTTGTCTGGCAGAAGCACGGCGACAGGCATCGACCATGATTAACAATTCCATGAGATTGTCGTTAACTGGGTGACAACTAGGCTGAATCAGATAAACATCACAGCCTCGAATTGATTCCTGAATTTGAACATATAGTTCTCCATCAGCAAATCGCTTGCGGACCATCGGGCCGAGGTCTAAGCCTAGATATCTAGCTACTTCTGTAGCCAAGGGAAAATTGGCAGATCCTGAAAAAAGTCTCAGTCGATTATGATCGTTAGCAGCAGCAGGCAAAGGAGTCTGAATGGGTAAAGTAGCAGAACGGACCACGGTAACCTCTCATAGTACCTTTATTCTTGGTGATCTTATCATCTCAAACCATAAATATTCTTCCGTATTTCTATCGACAGAAACATTGCTTTATTATTATATCAAGGTTTTTTATACAATTAATCAAATTAATTACAAACATTTAGTCATAAAATTCAAGAACTCTTTGAAAAACGTAAAATCTCTTAAGTAGATACTATTTTTCTGATCAATACTAACCTCAAAAGTCAAAAGTTAAAAATAAAAAGCCCCAATAAAAATGTTCCTTTTTGGGTTGTATAGGAATATAGTGTTCTGTTTACTTAACTAGATCAAGTTTTGATCGTATTAAGTGTCTCCCTCACGTACGAAAGCAAGATGCTCCCACTACCTAAAAATTTAACTTCACTCTCTTCGCTAGAGGCAAGAGGAAATAGGCAAAAGTATTACTAGAAGAGGGTTTAAGTCCCCCATTATATATTTTTTTATTAGTGGTGTGGGTTTTGCTTTTCATGTCGCGGAGCGTTTAATGTGGTGAGGTGCTGAAAACAGCTTGTCGCCGACATCAAAGATGGGGGGTTGTAGAAGCGGAGCGGCTTGGCTTGGGTATCCCCCGCCATACGCCTGATAACTGATAACTGTTTCAATCCCTTGAGCAAACGTATCTTAATTTTGAAGTGCTCAAAAAGCAAGGATGTCAGGCCTCAGAGTATTTATACTATTCAAAAACTATAAAGCTTAATGCTAAAGGCTTCCAGAATTGAGATGCGTTGGCCTTGATTCAACTCCAGTCCAATTAAAAGCAACAGGCAAAAAATGCCGATATCTCACGTCGAGTCAAGGATGGGACTTACAAGGTGCGGAACCTGTGTCCACACACAGTTCCCTGCCAAGGGAATGGGCAGGCAACAGAAGCAACAGACAAGAGGGATGGCCTATGGTATGGTGGGTGATCATCAGCGCCACCTTTTATGTCAGCAACAGCCGAAAGACTGATAATTTCAAAAATATAGTAGGAGACTCAAACCCTTTCTTGCTTAACTTTTGCCTCTTGCCTCTAGGGAAGGGAACTCATCGGGAAATGAAAATCCAGACTCCTTAGTACCTTGATACAATCTTACTTTTGACTTATGATTTTTGATTTAGTAATAGTATGACTCCTTCTGCCGAAGGCTGATAATTTGTGACATGATGATGATTAATTGGTTTTTAAGAGGAGGATTATGAGTTTAAAGGACAGAATTGCAGAGGATATAAAAGTGGCTATGAAGGCCAAAGATCAGGTACGTCTGGAGACAGTTCGTAGCATCAAAAAAGTTATTCTGGAGGAGGAAACGAGTGCCAGGGGAGCAGGAAAGGATTCTCTAACAGAAACTCAAGAGATGGAATTATTGGCAAGATTAGCTAAACAACGTCGGGACTCAATAGAGCAATATACTCAAGCTGGCCGTCAGGAACTAGCAGATCAAGAAGCAGCAGAATTGGCTATTATTGAGGAATATTTGCCAAAACAATTATCTGATGGTGAAATTATTCATATAATAGATGAAATTATCGCTGAAGTGGGGGCTAGTTCTCCAAAAGATCTGGGTAAAGTGATGAGTCCGATCATGGAGCAGTTGAAAGGTAAGGCTGATGGTAAAAAAATCCAAGAAATGGTTAAGAAGAAGCTAAATTCATAGTCAAATCAGGAAGTTAACCTGAAAAAATTTTTAAGATGCTTAATCTTCTCTTCCTCATCTCGGAGGAGAAGTTAACGGCTAATTGTAGCATCAGAATCTATTAATTCCAATTTGATCCTTGCTATCAAGTATTGGACTATAACCGAGTGCATGCCAAATTATAAACGGGTAGCATAAAAAATTAGGTAACAGAATTAATACAAAAAATCTTAACTATCTGATCATCATCAAATTAGATTAATTTTAAATAAAGGGTATATCTTAAACTATGCAACCACCAATTCCCATTGGAACTATTCTGCAAAATCGCTACCGCTTGATAAGTATTCTAGATAAAGGCGGATTTGGTCGTACCTATCTGGCAGAAGATACAGGCCACTTGAATGAACTTTGCGCTCTCAAAGAATTGATTCCGCTACAAACAAATGCTCATGCAGTAGCTAAATCTCAAGAACTGCTTTCTCGCGAAGCCGCTATTCTCTATCAAATTCAACATCCCCAAATTCCCAAATTTAGAGCTACCTTTGAGGAAAATCAGCGCCTATTCCTATTACAAGATTATGTGGAAGGTAAAACTTATCGTACCATACTGCAAGAGCGTCAGGTGACAAATAGTTTGTTTTCAGAAGTAGAAGTGCTAACCCTTTTGCAGCAAATGTTACCTGTCTTAGCTCATATTCACAACTTGGGCATCATTCACCGAGATATATCTCCAGATAATATCATCAGGCGAGACAGGGATCAAATGCCAGTATTGATAGACTTTGAAGTAGTTAAAGAACTAACAACAAGAATTCAATCTCCTGACTTGGCTCTACCTTTGACTCATGTAGGAAAATTTGGCTATGCTCCTGAGGAACAAATCCAACTGGGAAGAGCAACCGCAAATAGCGATCTATATGCTCTGGCAGTGACATTAGTTGTACTACTGACTGGAAAAGAGCCTCAAGAATTAGTAGATCAAACTACATTAACTTGGAATTGGCAACGTTGGACAGCAATTAATCCTGGATTAGCTGAAATTATCAATAAAATGTTAAGTCGTCAACCAGGCGATCGCTACCAATCTGTTAGTGAAGTAGAGCAAGCTTTGGAGAAGCTACTCCAGATCGAATTTCAGCAATTACCTACCATCAACCAGGAACAAAATCATCCTTCTGTCTCCCAAAAACCAACAGTAGCTGCAACTCCTAATCAAAACTCTCAACCAAATTCCCATACTGATAATAATTATAATTTTTCCTATAATCAGTGGGGTGCAACTGCATTAGTAGCAGTATTAGTTGTATTGTCTGGTGTAGCTTCTTGGGGTGCAGTTAATTTCATCCTTAAACGCAGACAAAAAGAGCCTCAACTTCAGCAAACAACTGAAATGAATCCTATGCCAATACCAACCCTCTCTCCTACTACACCAATACCATCACCAGGTTTCCCATCACCATCAACAACAATTACACCAATACCATCACCAGGTTTCCCATCACCATCAACAACAA
>JAJEAQ010000743.1 GCA_022822685.1 Trichodesmium sp. jk18x7bins.61 | reverse complement strand
CAATACCGTCAAGGAGGGCTGGAGAATTTATTAACAATTGCTACAAGCCCTGGTCGAAAATCATTAATTTCTGAAACAGTTAAAGATAGATTAAAGAAAGAATTGAAACAACCAGAAGGGTTTGATAGTTATCAAGAAGTGCATCAATGGCTCCAGAGTGTTCATGATATTAAAGCTTCATATTGGACAATATATAAAATAGTTCGTTATCAATTAAAGGCGAAACTAAAAGTGCCACGATCTGTTCATTTTAAACAAGAATTTGGTATAGTAGAAAACTTAAAAAAAACTCCCATAATTAATTAATTCTGTCCTTGAGAAAAATCAAGAAACCTTAAAAACATATCAAAAAATTCCCTATTGGTGTCAGGATGAGAGTCGTTTTGGCCTGAAAACTATTTCGAGGCGAAAGATTACTCTCAAAGGAGTAAAACCAATTGGTGTGGAACAATGGCAATTTTTGTATAGATGGTTATATGGTTTGGTAGAACCATTAACGGGAGAGAGTTTTTTTGGGGAATTTACTCATCTTAATAGTATTTGTTTCGAGAGGTTTTTAGAATTATTTTCGGAAAAATTTCCTGAAGAAGTTCACATAATTCAGCTAGATAATGGTGGTTTACACAAAGCATTAAACTTAAATATTCCTGAGAATATTATTTGACTATTTCAACCTGCATATAGTCCACAAGTTAATCCAATAGAAAGATTGTGGCAATACATTAAGGAAGATTTTAAATGGATTAATTTTGATAGTATAGAAGAATTACAAAATGCCTTGACTAATAGTTTAAACAAATTAACTGAACAAGTAATAGTTCAAATAACTGGCTGGAAATTTATTGTTGATATTTCGTGGCCTACATTTAGATGACGAGCGCAGTTCAGCATTTGTAACAAACATTTATCAAATTGATATAACAGGGTTGTGAGTGGTTAAAAATATTATTAGTTAAACCATTCACTATTAAATATAAATACCTTGTTCTTTTAAGGTATTAAATTTACTACAATGCTGGCTATATAATTCGTAAACAAACTGCAGTTATTTGTTAACCTAAATTGAATTAAAATAAATTTTGTTTATTCATCATCTCAGACTCAATAAAAATATTAAAATGTGATCTTGTATACTTGAATAGCTTGATAAATTTTGGTTTAATAAAAATCAGAAAGTATTAGTAAATCTTCTTGAAAAACTTATTAAATGCTTTTGAAATAGTCGAAGATATTTTGTATCTGATCAAGTTGGGATTTAGCGAACGCCTCACCATGCATAATTATTGATTGCTGCTGTCCAAAAAATACCAACAAAAACGAAAGTAGTAGAGCTAGGAATAGTTGTGCGATCTAATTCTTCAACCATTACAGTTTGCATTTGACTATCCCATTTAGCACGAATTTTTCGCCCATTAAACTCGATAATTTTTCCCCTAGTTGCTTAATTTATGGATGTAAAAACTGAACACTACTACCTGAGAAATAATTTTGAGGTGTTTCTCGATCTGGCTCCCAAACATAGGTAATGATAGACTTAGGATGTTGGCTCAGTTGCTCTTGATTTATGACTGGAAAAATTAACCTTTTATTAGTATAGTAACTACCATAAGGATAGTTAAAGTAATTTCGTTTATAACCTGTATCTGTAGACATAACTTTACTATTAGGATGTGCTGCCAACCAAGCCTTAAGAGTAGTTTTCACAGCAGGAATTCTATCTAAACTACGGTTAACATTCTGGCCAATAATACCAAGAGACCAAGGTTGGGAATAAAGAGTATCATTGGCGCGATCGTACATAACTAAACAACTTTGATAAAGTTTGCCAGAAACTCCATAAGTTGTACTACCACGTTCAAATGCTACTATGGTGTCACACAGAGGGCAATAGGAAACAGTCACGTTGACTCCTCTTACTGTGTCGTTAACAATTTCGTGCCAGTTCACAATTCCAAAAGGATAAACAACTGCTTCACCATTTATTTCTATACCAATTACTGTTTCATTCCCAGAAAAAGGTGTTGTTGTGGCTGTATCAAATTTGGGATTATCAACAGAAGGAATACCGTCTTTTGGAGGTCATTCATTCAAAAGTTGAGCTAAATTAATGCGACTATATTTCTGAAGATCGAGATTTTATGCTTGAATATCTTGAAGTTCTCTATTTTGATTATTTAGATATTGTGTGAAATTAAAATAGCAGAGTTTAAAGTGATCCCAACTACCTGCTTGTACAAGCATAGCACTGAAACCTAAGCTACTTAATAAAACAGTATTGAGGATGATTTTAGTTAGTGTTTTCATAAAAAAATTACAATTAAGGAATAATTACTAAAGAAGGCTTCATGCTATATGTTTATTTAGACGCCGCATCGCAATTACAAACTAAGATTTTTTGATTGCATAATCCTGGGCTGGATTATTGCTATTGGAGCTTGAATATTTTATTGAAAAATATACGGGTTTATAGTCTGACTATTTTGGGGAAATATTAATCAATTTTATATTTTCAGAATAGGCTACATATCTTAAATTAACCTGAGTGATAAATTAAGTTAAGAGCAATAATTACTGTCAAAAGACTGAATTGTTTCTTTGACAACTTTACTCCTTATCTTCTGCATTGAGTAGAAGTTTTTTTCTTTCACAAGTATTGAAACTATTCAATTTGATAAATTTTGGAAGACCCTATATTTAATCATTTTAAGTTGAAATAAATTCTCTAATTAGCTCTCATCCATCTAAACATAAAAGAAATTACTTGCTCTAAGAAATTATTTGGTCTTGCCTTCACTAATTTACTTTGTACTATATCTCTGTCTAATTCAAATTCGGTATAGAAATATATGACAAAAAATCCTGCTGTAAGTTGGTTTTTCGGCGTGCTTTTTCTAGTTGATTAACAGTAGCCTCCCACTCTTTCAAACTCTTCTGTGATTCAGTTAAGGTTGAGATGTAAGAATTCGGATATTCTACAATTTATAGAGGCTCTCCTATAGATTGATTTTGAATTGCAACTGCTAGCTCTGCTAGTTGACTAGCATGATTCCATCTTGATTCATGTATTGCTATCTCAGCTAAAAATCCATAATCTTGAACAATTTGGTCTTCTTTACCATAAGTTAAATGTAAATCTAAAGCGTTTTTAGCAAGGTTATATAAATCGGTCTATGCTTTTAGTTTTTTGAGAACTTCAGCTTGTTTATTGATAAATTTAACTACTAACTCTTGTCGATCTATTTGAATAAATAAGTCTAAGCTTTGCTGATAATTATTTTGCGCCTGTTGCCAATAATTATTTTTTGTTCTGCTTGGGTGCTTAAAATACCTAGATGATAGTAACATAATCCAATTTGAATCAGGACAACACCTAATCTTTCTAAATGATTATTTCTTTGTTGAGCTGCGACTTCTCCTAGTCCAACTGTTGTAATTTTTTTCCATCCTAATAGGCTACTTTTAAAATGTTTTAGTGATCGCTTTAATTGATGATTTGAATAGTTATTTAGACCCAGAATAAAATCTATATTTGCGGTTGGCAGTGATGATAATTTATTGCTCTTGTAATTACTCTGTAAATCAACGATCGCTACTTCGAGTTGTTGGTTTTTTTTTGACGCTAAGAATATCTGAGTTATTTTGTCCTGATTCTCCCCAGATTAAAGATGGTAGTGATTTTTATCCTGAATTTAGAGACACTCCCCACTCTTGTGAACCCATTAATACAATACCAAAACATTTTTATTTGTAAGACATGGGGAATAAAATTGTGCCTTTTATCTGGTATGTTTGAGCTATTTTTCTCCATTCTCCAACTTGTTTTTCACCACGTAAGTCAGAAACTTTAATTGCTTTTCTTTCCATCAAGACTTGTTCTAATATATCTCCATTATTAATTTTAAATTTTTGTTTTAGAATCGAAATTTCACCATTAGGAGTGATTCCGCCTTTACCAACTATTTTATTCCATAGTCTGTCATATAAGCCTACCAAAATCAAACAAAATTAAAGCTATGATTGCAGATAATTGATAATTTTTTTAATTATAAATATAAGTCTTGTTATTCTCTAATTGTCCTGATTATGCTTTCTAATGCTACGAAATTATCATGCATGATTATTTTCTGAGATATTCTGGGTAGGCATATATTCATTCTCCTGCTTATTTTGCTTCACATAAATCAGATATTCTTAGCTCAGGTAAATAGAGTTAACTATTAATGATTAATAATCTCAATCTAGTGAATACTACTGACATGACATCATAGTGACATATGGGGTTTCTCAGTCTATGTTGTCCCCACGTGCGGTTCGTTTCTAGCAGGAACCCCCAGCAACTAGGGACGTATGGCTAGAGTGCAGTCTCTGTAACCCACACAGGGCGGATAACTGAGTTAAGAATGTGGGTGAAGCCACAAAAGCTAGTCCCACCCGCTAAGGAAGGCGTGAATCCCGCTCTGGCCACAGTTCGGGAACCATACCCGGAACCCAGAGTGAAGCAGGCAACAGGAC
>JAJEAQ010000771.1 GCA_022822685.1 Trichodesmium sp. jk18x7bins.61 | reverse complement strand
ATGGCTTTGGATCATAAGTTATCTTAATTTTACTCTCTTTACTTTAGCGAGTTGGCTATTAGGATGGCTGCCTAGTTTTTCTCGCTGGATTCAACCTTGGTTAGAACCTCGTTATCCTAGTTTATGGTTTTGGTTCTTGGCTAATAGTTATGCCTTAACTTATAATGTTGGTCAACCACAGGTAAAATTTAAACTACAAAAATCAAAGCTTAGTGTGCAAAACTAAGGTAGTCTAACTACTCTATTCTCATATAGCAGTCCTATTTAGATTGTACATCAAATAAAAGCTCTGCTCATTATGGAAAGAACAACAGGAAAAATTGGTGATATTTCAGATTTTCTTATGTATATTTCAGGAGTTTTCAAAATCATTTAGGATTGCTATGAGCATCAATTTAAAATGATTTAGTAGGATTATAAATTACAAAGGGTGAAGTTAAAAATCTGAGTGGAGTGAGTTTAGGAATAATCTTACGACCACCTACCAAAACTAAATATTTATCAGAGGCTTTGAAAAGTATAGTGATAGTTGGACTGCTATTAATAAGTTACTGGATGGTCGTGCAAATTTTAAATAAACACTATTTACTTTTGATACTTATTTATGTTGGTATGGCAGTAGGATTGTTTTTGGAAGATATCGATCAAATATTTGTGACACGGAATAACCAACATTTAATCAAGTTATTTGATGATGTAGATAAATATAATTCGATTATTCAAGCGATCGCTATTAATGACAAAATCGAAGCTGCTGGTAATCCACAAGTTAAATTAAGCAATCGCACCAAAGTTATAGAAGCTTTAAAACTGATTCGAGAGGATTTAATAGGGCTTTAAAAACTGAGCGAATTATTCGGCAACATAAGAAATTTATTGCTGAAAATACAGACTTATTTACTCTTAACTTAAATAACTTGACAAATTTGCAGATTAATGAGCTATCCAGCGAACATGGACGGTTACTTCATCAGGCTTTACAAATCGCTCACGGAGTTAGGGAAGAAATGAAAAAATTGCAAGACAAACATTTGCCAAGCTAATTGATCACTCATCAGTTAAGTATTAACTGTTTCAATCAGGACTTACGCATTTTTTGGATAGTAAACCCTATATATAGTATTATACGATCGTTTGAAATTACTATATATAGTGCTTTTGCGTAATTCCTGTCAATGTTAGGTTTCTGTACCCCCTCACTATATTTTTATTTCTTAGTGGTGTGCGTTTTGCTGTTTATGTCGCGTAGGGTTTCATGTAGGCGGTAAGGGAAAACGGCATTACCGCAATAATTATCAGAATAGTGTTTATGTGGTTTCAGCTTGTACTTGCATGTGATATGGTGTGAGGTAAAACACTTATAATTAATCTCGTCTTTGCTATTCGGCGCTCCAAATAAATATCTAGCGCCGCATCGCAACTACAAACAAATACTTTGTTATCACTAATTATCTGAACATGATATTAGTTGCACAGTAGTTTGGGGCAGGTTATATATCTGCTATCATAAAATCTTGATCTGGTTTTTCAAAGAAAATGTAAGTTTTTCATCGCTGAAAAAGTGTATTCAAATCAAAGGTATATCCCCAGCAATAACAGTGGCTTTCATCGAGACGCTCCCCTGTCGGCAAAGGGCGAGACCAAACGCCAGTTTTTTCAAAGTCATGGTACGCTGAGCAGGCCAATTTTTAGAACCTGTGAGGAATAGATAATCCAAGTATCGTTACGCTCTACATTAGCAATATCTCGCTGATTCACAATCAAATGTTTACCCCAATAACGAGAACCATAACAAAACAAGCAGCACTACAGTCCGATATTTGCTAGGAATGAGAATTTAATTACTTACATAATTTAGGCAGACTGAAGTTTCAACTATTGAAGCTTTGCTCTTGACATTCTGTATTTTAAAGGAAAGAAGGGGTAATGTAATGTATTGTATACCAGAGATGACCTACTCGTTGGGTGGGATTTGGTAAGTAGGCTGTGTTGATCTTTTTGCATAGTTTAGACTCTGGTTGCCAATCTGCAGTGAAGTTGGATTCTATGATGTTTTCAGCACAGAAATAGAGAGTTTCTAATTCCGATTTTTTCTACAGAGAATTGAGCTTGAGAGCAACTTAGTCAAGATGTTCTCAGATTTGAAGATATTTATCAATTAGTGGAAGAAGAGTTTCTGCTCAGAGGACTAAATGATTTTTGCAACATGAGTACCCAACATCTTAATGACTGAGTTTTACACAGAGTTAAACGGTTTTCAGTAGAGTCATAGATGGCTCTGATGTAAAGTCTCGGCTTAAGTCGCGAACGATATTAAGGTTTGGGATTGGGTGTTTGTTAATTCCTTTTTGTTTGGTGGATAATCCCATCTGTTTGAGTAGGCGGTTGATATGGCGAGCACTCAACTCAATCTCAAATTCTGCTGCCAGGTGTTTACTTAACCAGTTAGCAGTCCAACACTTAAAGACATAGCCATATTCTTTTGGACTCCTAGAAGCAAGCTGCTTTAATCGTTCTAAGTATTGATGATTAACAGTTTGAGGACGACCTACTTTCAGTTCTTTCCATTTATCAGCTTGACCAGACTTAGCTATTGTTGTCCAATGTCGTACTGTTACTGGAGAACAGTTTAAAGTTTTGCAGATTTCAGTCTGAGTTTTTCCCTCATCTGCCATCAGCATAATTGTAATTCGTTGGCGATGCTGTTTAGGAAGATTGTCTTCAAGGTTTTTCTGCAATAGTTGACGCTGATAAGATGTTAAGTAGCTATCACTTCGCATTTTTTTTGTGGTTTTTGTTTGAGATAAACAGTAATTAGTCATGATTCTCAAATTTTCTCTTAGATGCAGCTCTAAATTAGGCGTTGCTGAAATGTAATGTGAGGTAGCTGAGGGTAAAATCGGAAAATATATTTTTTTTCGTTGATAGTTAATCTAAAAATCATTACCATTGAGCAACGCCCTAAACCTGAAATAAATCAAAACAAACTCGACTTTATTCTTTGCATAGGATGAGGTTTTTCTCTGTTGTTTTAGACTTGTTACTAATATATATTGCTAATCAAGAAAAAACATCAGTAATACCATCGAATAATCAAACTTTAAACTAGCCTTAACTTTCTTAATGATTGAACTTAAAAAAGTACAATAATACAGAGCCTTTAACTTGCCTGGCGAAAAAATAAGCCCTCTCCCGAGAGAGTCGCCTCAGAATAAGAGCCCCAGATACACATCAAGTATTTAACAGACATTATAATCGCAGT
>JAJEAQ010000389.1 GCA_022822685.1 Trichodesmium sp. jk18x7bins.61 | reverse complement strand
TGTGTATATGGATCAGATTCTCCTTGTCATCAGTTCCTCTTTCCTTCACAGGCACTATGTGATGGGTTTCTATTTCTTCAGAGTTGAATCGGCTATCTCTACAAATCGGGCATTTCCAGTTTTGTTCTTTGGCAACCAGTTTTAGCTAAAGCTACATGAAACAGATTTAGAACCTTTTTCCCAGCAGTTTTTCCTTTGTTGCCGACTCCAGTCGGAGCTTTCATGTAGCGAAGCTAAAACGCTTTTAGCTTCGCTACATGAATGTGTTGACGTTTGGGCCAGTCTTCAGAGAGTCAAGGGTCGTCTGGACTTGATTGGAATTTGACTTGAGCCACCTCGCTACATGTTGAGCCTGTCGGCTCCCTGCTCAACATGTGGCGAGGTGGCTCAACATGTAGCTTCAGCTAAAAATTGAAGAATCCTTTTAGTTCTGCGTCTAGAACCCTAGTGTCACCCTATTGAAGCATTGTTCTATGGCGTCATGACAACTTATTCCTGGATGGAAGCCATAGGAGTAGGGTTCAAATACTGTTTCCTATTCTGGTTAAGGGTATGTTTTTGATTATTGCTTGTGGGATTCTATCTCTTATGCTGTATTCCTTGTGTATGTTTCTTACTGTTGGTTTTGGGTATGTATATTCCTTTTGTGGGTTGTGTTTGGCCTATTGACTACTGGGTTGATTTCACTCCCTGTGTCGGTGTGTTGATTTTTTCTTTGTCTATTTCTGCTGTTGCCTTGACGGTGTTGATTTGAGTGGTTTGTCTCATACTGAGCAATAGATTTGAATGGCTTTTTGTTTACTGTTTTTCGAGTCTACTTAATTGTTTAAATTGATTATGTTGTTGGGCACGAAAAATCAGGGGAAAGAGATTCTTAATAGTCTTCTTTGCTTGTTCCTAGTTGATTTGTTACCAGTGGGTTAATTGTCTGGTGAGTGACCTATTTGACATCGTCCTTAGATCCTGGTTTAGTTGATTCGTTATGTTCTTTTTCGTATAAGTTCTAAGAGAATTGGGCTTTTTCTGTTTAGGAAATACATGTTTTAGCTAAAGCTACAGGTTCTACATGGGGGTGGCTCATTGGGAACCTTGTTCTATTCTATTGCAGAATGGTTTTGGCTTTTTCTGTTGTCTTTTTTCCTCTAGAGGATTGGGCTTTGATTATTCTTGGTTTATTGATAGATTTCTACTTCTGTTGAGACTATGTAGGATTTACCTTGTTGTGTTAATTGCTGTTTTTGAAATGGTTGAGGCGATCGCCGACATGAAAAGGATGGTTATCTTTTCTGTGGTGAGGGTTTTGTTTCTATTTCCTCTGGATGGAATAGCCTTAAAATCATTCACTTACCTTTTTGGTTACGGCCTGTCGGGGATAATTTGGCTGTTTGACTGATGACGCAGTTTAATTAATAACTTAGTCTGTGTTCTTCTTTCTATTTCTCTTTCGACTACTGATTGATTCCTTTCAGCTTTTGGTTATTAGGCTGTATTCTATCTTTTTCCTTACCGAATGAGATGTGATGTACCGTTCTTTTGATGGGTTATTCTATGTTGAGCCTGTCGCGCGACAGGCTCAAGGCGAAGCCTAGGGGCAGCTACAGGGTAGGGGGTGGAAATCCCAATGAGGTTTGGTGTCTCAGTTCAATTGAACTGTTCAGGTCGCGCTTGGTAGTGTATGCTACTCATTTATGTTGCTCAGAGCTTCATGTGGTGAGATGCCAAAAACGAGCAGAGCAAGTTAATATCTTGAATTACAATATTTGCCACAATTAGGACTCACAAATATGAGCAAGCAATTTTTTCTAACATTCAATGTCAAAGACGATGATACTATTGACTGTGAATCTATGAAAATAAAACAAGTACCTCCAAGATACCGGGCACCTGATACACCACCAGGACAAACTTTTGTTGTTTCATTGTTATTAATATTATTTGGTATTTTATTTATTGTTAATTTTTGGATACCACGTAGTCAACAAAATACAAATCAGCAGGAACCTGCTCCGTCTAACTCAGAGGATAATCCCACAGCTATATCCCCTATAAATTCAGAATCATTATGAATATATTTTGAACCATATATGATATAGATTTACTACAAATTTTTATCAGCATTTTATGTTAGATAAATGAGATAAAATATTACTTTGAATAAAATAAAAATGCCCCTTTTTTGCCTACTTTTGAATGGGGCATAAACTATATTATATGATGTGATTTGAGCAAAAATCACTCTAGAAGACAAAACTGTTCAAAAACCAGGAGCTAACCAACCCCGCAAGAAGTAGTAAAATAATGCCAAATATTCTTCCCAAACTTCTGTAGTTATTAATAGTGCTTCTGCTTTAGGAACAAAATCTGCTAATGAAAAGCGACGGGAATATTCTCCATAAGGTTGTACAGTATTAAAGTCTGTAGGAGCTGGAATAACTCTCATTCCTAAATCAGTAAAAGTCAAACTAGCACGACGAACTTGCATTGCAGAGGTGACAAGAATAACCACAGGATCTAAACCTTTTTCATCCAAAATTTTACGAGTTTCTATAGCACTTTGACGCAAAGTATCTCCATCTGGTTCAAGAATGATAGCTGATTTCGGAACATTTAATTCAGCTAAAATCCTTTTGATATCTTCAGCTTCAATTGTATTACTATCATCTTCAATTCTCGGACCTGCACTGACTATGATGTAAGGAGCTAAACCTTTTTTATATAACCGAGCTGCATAAATAATACGCTCTGCCGTTTTAGTTAGCTGAATTTGTATTCTGTCTGGTATCTCTGGTTGGGTTGTGCCCTGACCTAATAATACAATTGCATCTGCTTTTTGGTCGCAACAAGCTGAAGCAGAAATAACTTCTATAGCATCTTCTTCTGCTTGTTGAGCTACCCAGAAAGCAAATACTGGTGTACTAGAAATTATCAGAACTATCAATGCCGTTATGATCAGAGTTGGTGCTGGACTTTTGATACTTCCAGATGATATGAGAGTAGTTGCATAAACTAAGAGGATCAGAGAAAAACCTAATGGTTTAAATGCGAAAGCCAGAAACCTAAATACAACTGCTCCAATCGGACTATCTGGTGCATAAAATGCCAGTATCAACAGAATAATTGACATGATCAGGAATAACTTAGAATTTAAGTTTTTCTTATTATCACTAGAGCTTTTCCAAAGTGATAAAATAATGCAGAGTAACAGTATTAAAAATACAAGTCTTGTTAAGATTATCAGCATAATATTTTGTTTTTTGTCCTCATAAAATATGGATTCTTGGCTTCATAATTCATGAACTAACTTCTTTGATACAGCATTTCCAGTACATCACAATAAAAATCAATTGATTTTATTGGGATTTTAGTTAATAATTAATCACTTTTGTCGCCAAAAAACTTTCTTGACTACTGCCCTGGACTGAAGTCAGGGGGATTCTAAGCAGATACTACGCAACCGGATAAATCCGCTTCAGCTACAGTCCCCTTGGGG
>JAJEAQ010000386.1 GCA_022822685.1 Trichodesmium sp. jk18x7bins.61 | reverse complement strand
CTTATGCAGAAGGGTTAGAAGGGAATTTTACAAAATTCCCTTTGCCTCCTGAGGGAGGAGCTACGCTTTCATAACAGGATTGAGTATTAATTGTCAATTGTCAATTATCAAGTCTTTATTAGCTTTTCTAAACCGGATTTGGTATCAGTAGTTCCGGTAATGATTTGAAGTTGCTCTTAACAAATAATTGTCTCCTATGAACCGATAACTGATAACTGCTCCCTGAGCACTGATAGTGGGGGGCAATAGATCCAATTCTTGCAATACTTTTGCCTCTTGCCTGTTCCCTCTTGCCTATCCCGAAGAGAGTTGATTTTTTGGGAGACCGAAGGTTTGTAACTCATCCCAAAAATGTCGGTAGTATTAATAGATGTAGTGATAAAATTTATATTTATTTTAAGCTAATTTTTGTTCAGAAAAAGTCAACTTATTGCATTTATAATTAATAACTAAAAAGTCTTAATTATGACTACTTATACTAAATTTTCCATTTAGTTCTTTTCTTTTATTTTCAAATCTACGTAACATATAAGTAGCAGCACAATCTCCATCAGGATTATTTTCCAATATCTCTGTCAATTGAAAGACATATTCAGCAATATCTTCCCCTAATTTATCAATAACCGTCTGACGATTAATCATTTCTTGCTGATGCAGACGCATTTTTGTTTGCCATTGGCTAGAGAACATTTCGTGAATTTTTGTGTGCAGTCCAAGTGCTTCGAGAATTTTCCACTCTTCCACATCATCAAACCAAATACCTCCATCATGGAGACAACGTTCTATATAGAAAGGTTTTTTTATATTGACTTTAATACGTGATAAATAAGTACCACACTCTGGGCATAATCCGGCTTTACCATCAAAAGGAGAGGGCACAAAATCTTCAAATTGATTGTAGTGGGGCAAGGTTTCTTCTGGAGCATACCATGAGGGTAAACTGTTTAACCAGTCTTGATAATTTGTTCCAGAAATCCAGAAACCCTCAGACTTAGGGCAGTATTTGACTGGAATCACATCATTAAGAACAGCATCTTCTAAATTAGTGTCGTACTTCGGACTTTTCATCATATTTGTTCCTAATTTTCTATTAATTGGTTTTGATTAAGTATATTCAAGCAATAACCTCTGAGGGCTTTGAGACGGTCTTGGATACTGGCCAATCGTGTTTGGGTTGTTTGAGAGTTTCTAGATACTTGCAAAAATTTAATATCCACATCCAAGAGCCTCAGTTGCTTGTGCATCTCTGTTAGATAAGACTGTGCCTGAGATGCGGTATGTGGAGAAAGTTCTGAGTTATCCAAGCTAATCATCTGAGTCGGGAAAAACTGTTGGACTTAATTTTTGGTGGCCACTATTTTTTCTATGTCTTGACTTTCTTTGGCCACGATTTGTTGTCACTGATTCAAAAGTTGACTAAATGTTTGATATAGCTGATTATGCTCATCTGGTAACATAATGTGAAGAAATTAAAATTTGTATATAGTATTAACATACAAAGTAACGATATAGGATTTTTGCTTCAGAAGTTCAGTAAAGTAATTGAATCTGAACTAAGGTTTGTATCATTATTGTCACTGTCATCATACTAATTTGGTAAAAGTTATTGCTGTTTTTTTATACTCATAATCAATCTAGAGTAAAAAAGACTAATTCTTAAGTTATATGGCGGGTCAGGTGGCCGACAAGAGTCGATTATTCATGTAGCTTTAGCTAAAACGAGAATCACTTCTTTCCCCTCCCCTTTGAACCGTACGTGACAGTTTCCCATCATACGGCAGGGGCCTCACTTCAAGCCTTCTCAGGCACGAAAGATTCTTTGACTCAGATTCTTAACAATTTCCTGGATTACTCCATTCCATTGTCCTTTGACGACCTTGATCATTTCTGATATCTAACTTGCATCGACCTTAAGCTTTCTTTGTCTGAACGTCTTTCGTATGAGTGAGAGAAGAAGTCTGCTTTTCCTTTTTAGGAAATACATGTTTTAGCTAAAGCTACAGGCTCTACATGGGGGGACAAATTTTGTAGGCTCAGGCTTCTCGAAGAGTATCCCTATCTGTTCCATTACAGAATGGCAGGTCGCCTCCCGGCTCAAACGCTTTTTCTTCCATCCTTTACCCGACAGAGAGTTCCGTCTTTGTTGCCGACTCGCTACTCAAGATTTCCTTGAGACTCTTTCGGGTTTACCCTGTTGTATCGTCTGAAGTTTTTAAAATGATTTCGGCGACAGGCTCAATGAAAAGGTGGTTGCCTCTACTGGGGGAGGGATTTGTGATCACATATTGATGAGATGACAGCATCAATATCACCTCCTCACCTTTTGGTTACAGCCTATCAGGGATAATTTGGCTGTTTCGTAAATAACCCAGTTGGCTCCAAGAGTTGGAGCTTTCATGGAGCCTGTCGCGCGACCTGAATAGTCAGCAACGCGCGACTTCGTTCTCCTTTCCATCTCTCTCCCTCTTGCTCCTTACCATCTAATCCCTGGTGGGTGAGCCACCTCGCCACATGTTCAGGTCGCGCGACAGGCTCAACAGGTCGGCTCCCTGCTCAAACGGGACTTGCATTCGGACTGTTTCATTACTTACTTGAGCCTGGAGCGCGACATGAACAGGAGTAGTCGGACTCATTGAGTCTTTTCCGTGAGGGTTGGGGTGATAATCCCCAAAGGACTTGAGCCTGTCCCGCGACCTGAACAGGTGTCCCGTTTCAAATGACCAGTTCAGGTCGCACTAATTAAAAAATAATAAGTAGGAGGAAAAAAACTATGTCTTCTCAAAAAAAATTACCGAATTCTATTCGCTACTTCCTAGCCAGATTTCGTCATTTGACCAAACCATTAGTTTGGGGTCCAATCGGTGTAGTGACTCTAGTACTATTATTTGCTTGGGAATTATCAGTCCATCCAGAATGGTTAACTATTGAAGATGATGATAATTCAGTATCGAATGGAAATACCCTGACTGAAGATTTATCTCCTGAAGAAATTTCAATCATTACTGATATTGACAGTTCTTCAGTTTTAATTCAAGATATAGAAGCTGCTAAAAAAAGTAAATTAAATTCCTTAGTAATTACTAATGAGGATTTTTTCAACAGAGTACAAGCAGAAACTAAA
>JAJEAQ010000091.1 GCA_022822685.1 Trichodesmium sp. jk18x7bins.61 | reverse complement strand
TCCCAATCAAGGAGATAGCCTGAACAACGATACTCTGATTGTTGGGCGTTATCTAGATAATACAACAATAGCTAGATTGGCTGCGTCCACAAAATTATCACTTACCTTTAGTCGGTGGGAACATAACTCCCAAACAGTTAATCAACAACTGAACACTTCAGAAGAGTAGTGGATAGGTGGAGAACTAGAACGTCAGCAAACGGCAATTGATTTGGCAAAAGCTCGTGATGAAGCACTCGCTGCTACTAGGGCTAAAAGTGAATTATTGGCAACTATGAGCCATGAAATTAGAACCTCAATGAATGCCGTGATTGGCACGACTGGCCTACTATTAGATACTCCTCTCAAATCAGATCAAAGAGATTTTGCTCAGAGTGTTCGTAATAGTGGTGATGCTTTACTAACACTGATTAATGATATACTTGATTTCTCAAAAATAGAATCCGAAAAATTAGATTTAGAAGAGCATCCTTTTGATTTACAAACTTGTTGGGAGGAATCTATTGATTTATTGGCAGCAAAAGCTTGCGAAAAAGGATTATGACTTACCTATTTTATCGCTCCAGAAACTCCCACCACAGTTGTGGGATATCTGATTCGAGTACGTCAGATTTTAGTTAATCTTTTGAGTAATGCTGTGAAATTTACCTCTGATGGAGAAGTATTAGTTTCTGTTGTTGCAAAACGGCTAGAAGCAGGGGAAATTTCACATAATTTAGACCTTGAAAATAGTTGGGAATCTAGTATTTGTGATATTTTGCCTGTATATCAAATACAATTTTCATTTATAGATACAGGTATTAGTATTCCTGGTACTCGTATGAATCGTTTATTTGAGTCTGTTAATCAAGTTGATTCTTCTACTAGTCGTGAATATGGAGGTACAGGTTTAGGATTAGTAATTAGTAAAAGATTGACTGAAATGATGGGTGGTCAAATGTGGGTTGAGAGTATGGGTGTAATTGATGGCATTCCCTCCGCTGGCTATAAGCTATTAATTCTAGATGGGAAAGTCAGCTCCCTCAAGAGAAAATCGGGTTCAACTTTCTATTTTAGAATAGTCACTAAATGTAGTCTTCAGACTGTTAAAGATAAATTAATTGAAACTAATTACTTAGATGATGAGCGCCATAATTTAGCAGAAAAAAGAATATTAGTTGTTGGTGATAATAGGACAAATAGGAAAATTTTGTTGAGAAAAACTGAATCTTGGGGCATGATAGTTAGCACAGCGGAAAATGCTGCCCATGCTTTAGAATTAATTGCTACTAAAAATAAGTTTGATGTCGCAATTATAGATATGCAGATGCCCGAAATTGATGGTCTCACCTGACCACCATTTAGTTAATCAAAAGGTAGCTTGGCAAATTTTACAACGAATGGGAGAGATATCGTGCTGATGTTGCTGGTAATGGCTTAGAAGTTTTAGAAGTTGTGTTTCGTTTACCTTATGATGTGGTTTTGATGGATGTGCAAATGCCTTTAATGGATGGTTTAGAAGCGTCTCATCGTATTCGTCAAGAATATGAAAATCCTACAGATCATCCTGAAAAAGCTTCTCAAAGAAGACTTCGAATTATTACCATGACGGCTAACGCGATGCAGGGCGATCGCGAAGAATGTATTGCTGCAGGTATGGATGATTATATCAGCAAGCCTATCCGTGTAGAACAATTGGTAGAGGCTTTAAGTAAGTACAAACCTAGTATCTCAGAAGCCAAAAAAATATTAACTTCTCCACAATCAAATTTATCTCCGACAAGTTATCCAGGCAACAAGAACAGCTCTACAGAAAATTCTATTCTTGAGAGTAAGGTAATAGAAGGATTGAGAGAAGTAGAAGCTCTAGATGAAGTCATTGATATACACTTAGACACTTCTCCCGAACTTCTAGAAAATATTAATACTGCTATTCATCAAACTGAACCACTAATACTAAAGGATGCTGCTCATTCTTTAAAATCAATTAGTGGTACTATCGGGGCAATGAATCTCTATAAAATTTGTCAAGAGTTAGAAGTTATGGCTCGTTTGGCTTATGAGTCACAAAATTCTACCCCAGCAAAAGCAATAGAGATTTTTTCTGAGGTTAAAGTTGAGTATGAAAAAGTGATTACTGCTTTGAAAATAGAGCAGCCAAAATCTGACTAGCAGGATCTTTTCGGCTTACCTCCTCTAATACCGCTCGAGCCAATAGTCAATAACAGCTTGCTAACAATAGACTGCTAATACCAATTATAACGCTAGATTTGAAGGCTCCAAGTTTGGATCTTTGCTCAGCTTGTTGCCTTCTAGTTTCGATTTGTTTTGTCTGTTGCTCCTTAATTGCTTCTGTTTGAGTTTTGAGTGCCGGGTTATTTTTTTAAACTTCTCGAAAGTTTCTAACTACTCCTCAGTCAGCTCTACCCCCTCAACAAAATCTTCGACTCGTCGGTTACTTTTTAGCAAACCAGCAATTTGAGCTTGCTGTTGTGAGAGACGTTCCTCCAACTGCTTCTGAGCATCAGCAGCGTCTTGATTCACCTTTTCGATGGCCTGGTTGCTGCCTGCAACAGCACTTGTGATGTGCAAGGGGATTAATAATAAAAAGATGATTCCCAAAAATAAAGAGACTAAATAAACCCTGGATTTTAAAGTATTCCAGCCGATTTTGGGTTGAGCTTTCGATATGCCAAGGATATCTTCAAAGCCATAAGCCGAAAACATTAATGCTATTCCCAGGATTGGTAAAATTCCCTGATTGACTAGCTGGGTTGTGAATTTTAATCGCCATTCTACATCCCCTAAATTTAAGGGAAACAGTAGCAGAATGTAGTTAAGCAAGGCGAAGAGCATTAATACTAGCCCTGCTAGTTTGAGAAATTGGGCCGCTTGACTTGGTATTGAGTTTGTGTTACTCCCTTTCATATTAATTTTGCCTATGATCGTGGTTATATCATGTCCGCTTAATTGCGTATAAAAAAAAATTGTTTGTAGTTGCGATGCCAGCGCGATTATAACTATAGCGTGGTTAGAGAAGCTTAAACTTTATTTATCACTATTCTCGCCGGACATAATATTATATGCTTTTGAGTCTATTTTAACTATCACTAGAGATAGAAGAATATAATAATCTAGTTTTTTATCTTTCTGGTAGTGATGTACCTACAGGCTCTACATTCCTTTGCCTCTTGTGAATGAGCTACGCTTTTGATGTTATAGCAAGCGTAAACAAAGAATGTTACAAATGATTGCCAAGAGGTCGATCTCAGTGGGGCGCGTGCTATAGCAGTGATTCTTCAAATTGCTATTAATCTCCCTGTCAGCATACAGGTTGCAATAACCAGGGGCAGAAGAAGCGCTCAAATCTCCCTGTTGTCAATGTAGTGGTGATGATATCCCACCCTGTAGAGGAGAGAGTTCATGATTGAACTCTACGGAATTATACTGAATAAAAATGTTTTTGCTCTTTGCTGTATCTTTACATTTTTCCTATTGATGATCCCTGATTCTAAGGTTTAGAATATAAATACAGCACACAAAGTTTAAGCAATGCTAAAAGAGTAAAACAGTTTAAATCTGTACAAACTCTAGATTAAATCAATAATTGTGTGTAACAATATTTAAAAGCTTACC
>JAJEAQ010000233.1 GCA_022822685.1 Trichodesmium sp. jk18x7bins.61 | reverse complement strand
GTGGGAACTTTCAGAATTCTTTTTGTTCCATCTTTTTTAGGGATGGGTATTTCTTTTAGTTTTTGGTGTTCCCAATTATTGTAATGTTTGTCTAGCTGTACCATTAGCAAAGCACGTTCCTTCATATTTAGGGCTTTCTTTCCATCAATGCCGGCTGTTTTCTTGCCTTGGTTCAGTTGAGTTACTTGACGAATTGCTAACCATTTTGCAGCACGACTACGAACAATGAGCTTTTGAAAACGTTTGGCTTTTTGCTTGTCGCCTTCTCTAACAGCTTTCCAGATTAATTTTTGTAGGCGGAATATTTTCCGTTGGAATTTCTTCCACGGTAATGAACTCCAATGTATACTATGGGTATTGCTACTCATGTCCTGTCATTTACTCTACTTGAATCTTTCTGTTCTGACTAACCGCAACCAGTTTATGGTTACATCCTACCCACTAGACAGGGATTCACTCTACCCTGTTTACCTGAGCTTTCGACCTCGCTCAAGACCAGCCTAATGTTTTTATCCGTTCCGAGAAAAGAATTGTTTGTTGACTTAGTCGCCTTCAATTTGCCCATGGTCATCCCTGGAATGCAGTTATTAGGCGTAAATACTGCGGGACTTGCTCCGATTATGTAGTCATTTGTTTTTCGCATTGGCTCATATTTGTAGGACACTTTTTCAGAAGGTTCGGTACTCTTCTCCGATATCAACTCCCCATTAACTCCAGTGCGCCTATACGCTTTGGCTCTGATTGAGTCACTGATGCCTGCTTCCACCCTAGGTTCCGGGTATGGTTCCCGAACTGTAGGCCTGGTAGGGATTCACGCTTTCCTTAGCGGGTGGGACTAACTTTTTACAGTTTCACCCACATTCTTAACTCAGTTATCCGCCCCGTTTTGGGTTTCGGGGGCTGGACTCTAGCCATACACTCCTAGTTGCTAGGAGTTCCTGCTAGAAACGAACCGCACGCGCCCTCAAATTCCTCACGGAGTTGCTAGTGGAGATATTTCTAGTCAAGGAAAAGCAGTAATCTGGAGCCGGAGCGATCGCCCAGCTCGAATCATTGTAGAATATGCTACTAATGAATCTTTCCCAAATGCCCATAAAATTATCGGCCCGGCTGCTTTAGAGACTACAGATTTCACGGCCAAAGTTGATCTTTCTGGTTTACCCAACGGCGAACAGATATTCTATCGCGTCAGTTTCCAAGACTTGTCAAATCTTAACACTGATAGTGTTCCAGTTATTGGTAAATTTAGTACAACTCCAAAGACTGGTCAAGGTTGGGGTATTAACCCTGAATTGGGAGGGATGAAAATTTATGAAACTATTAGAAAACTGAACCCAGATTTTTTTATCCATTGTGGGGATTACATCTATGCAGATGGTCCATTAAAATCAGAAGTTGAGTTGGATGATGGTACTATTTGGAAAAATTTAACTACACCAGAAAAGTCTAAGGTTGCTGAAACTTTGAAAGAGTTTCGTGGTAACTATATATAATTTACTAGATGAAAATGTTCGTCGCTTTAATGCTGAGATGTCTCAAATAGTACAATGGGAAGACCACGAAACTACAAATAATTGGTATCCCACTGAGAAATTATTGAATGATGATCGCTACAAAGTTAAAAGTGTTGCTCTTTTGGCAGCTAGAGCTAAACGAGCATTTTTAGAATATACTCCCATTCATATTGATAGTGACGACCCAGAAAAAATTTATCGATCATTCAATTACGGGCCGTTGTTAGATATTATGATGTTGGATATGGGGAGCTACCGGGGACAAAATACGGAAAATCGCCAGACTACTCAAAGTGAGGAAACAGAATTTCTTGGTTGTCACCAGATCAAATGGTGGAAACAACAACTACTTAATTCTCAGGCAACTTGGAAAGTTATTGGTAGTGATATGCCAGTAGGATTAGTAGTGCCTGATGGGGATGCTGCTGCCGAAAATTTGGCTAATGGAGATGGGCAGCCATTGGGTAGGGAATTGGAAATGGTGGAATTACTGCGGTTTATCAAACAAAAAAATATTAAGAATGTGGTTTGGTTGACGGCAGATGTTCATTATGCAGCAGCTCACTATTACGATCCCAATCAGGCTCAATTTCAAGACTTTACACCATTCTGGGAATTTGTTAGTGGACCATTGAATGCAGGTACTTTTGGTCCTAATTATTTAAACCCCGCCCGTCCCGGCGGGGCCTTTAGATAATACTTTTGGGCCTGTAGTTAAATTTCAAAGCGTTTATACCGAGCAGAAAGTGTTAAATCTGCCCCCAAGTAAAGGTTTACAATTTTTGGGCACTGTGAAAATTGACGACAGTACAAAGTTAATGACTGTCACACTGCGAAACCTGGAGGGGAAAGTGCTTTACCAGATTGATTTGCCATCGGAAATATAATTGGGTTGATTTGTGTGATGCTCCTGTCACTGAGGCGATCGCTCTCAAGATGCTATGGATTTGGGGTCAGTTGACTCCAAATCACCATGATTTAAAGTCCAGCATTTATCTGTTACAGATAAAAGGTCACTAGCATCGTGGGTGACGACTAACAAACTCCAATGAATTTTCAGTTTAGCTAGTAAATTAGTTAATTGCTTCCGCATTGACCAATCCAATCCAGCAGTTGGTTCATCTAACATGAGGAGATGAGGTTGCCTAATTAATTGTACAGCTAAAGCAAGGCGACGTTGCTGACCTCCACTTAAAGCCTGGGGAGACGTATTTAATGATAAGTGATCAAGTCCTACTTCTTCCAAGGCAGAAGATATTTGTTCAGATCGTAATTCTGGATGGCCTAATCGTAATTCTTCTAGAATTGTGCCTCCACAAAAATGCCTTTCGGGAAATTGAAATACTAAACCACCTAGTTGTTGTAGATGTTCTGAGGTTAATTTCTGGTCGCGCCAGCAAATTTCTCCTTTGGAATATTCAGCTAAACCAGCTAATATTTCTAATAACGTAGTTTTGCCAGAGCCACTGGAACCAATAATCAGCCCCATTTGTTGAGGAGCTAATTCCATATTGATATTTTTAAGGATGGGAATGCTACTAGCTGTTGGATGATAATGCAAATTTTTAATATATAGCATGATCGGTTTGAGATTTTTTGATTGACAATTTTAAACAGCAAAGCAGAAACCAAGATTCCACTAATGTCTCTTGACTTAAATATTTGACAGTGCATCAGAATAGGATGTCTATCTAAAATTTAACCTAGATCATAACGTACAATACTATAATAGGTATTCATTCCAAATTAATTGACTCTAAAACCAAGCTCAAAAGCTGGTTTAACGCTGATTTAATCAGGGGTAGATGTAAAATTCATTTTGCTTAAGTACTTTTAACTGAAATAGTAAATTTATCTGTTAATAACTTAGAGACTGTTTATAAAGTAAATATTAAGATAGCTAGAATGTTTAATTCTGATGGCCGGCGGCGGACAACTAAAACTCTGAGCAGTGCCAAGAGATATTTCCGCCTAACCCATTCTACGCCTACGCCAGAATCTAATCTGAGTTTGACAAACAATCTCTTAAGTCTGGATCAAAATATATTTAATTTCAATTTCACTGATGATGAAAATTTCGTTTGAATTATGTCATAAATTAGCAATATTGAAACAAATATCAGTTATTTTTAGCACGATTTTTATTGGTTTCAACTTGTGGGTGAATCCTGCTATAGGAGACCCGTTTCGCAGCAAAAATCCTATTGAAATAGGAAAAAAAACTGAAGCAGCTTTTCAAGCTATGTTTGAGGAAGGAAATTATAAACAAGCCAAAGAATATCTCACAATAGCAGAAACAGAAGAAATCAATGAGCCTCTTGTTTATGCAATGATAGCTTCCTTACATTACTTTGATGAAAATTGGGATTCACTAGAATTGTATGCTAAAAAAACTGCTGAAGTAGGAAAAAACTTAGTTAGAATTAATCCAGTTCGTGGCAATATATACGCTGCAACTGGTCACTTTTTAGAAGGCGCTTATATTATCTCTACCGAAGGTACATTAAAAGGGGCTCCAAAAGCTCTGGAGAAACTTCGTAAAGTTTTTAGTTATTTTGAAGCAGCAGAGAGGATAAATTCATCCGATCCAGAGTTAAATTTGCTCAAAGGATATATGGATTTAATGTTGGCTGTTAATTTACCATTTTCGGCTCCAGAAAAGGCAATAGAAAGATTGCAAGACAAAGCTTCTCCCCATCATTTAGCTTATCGGGGAGTAGCAGTAGCTTATCGGGATTTAGATAATTTGAAAAAAGCTTTAGAATATGTAGATAAAGTTTTGGTAGAAGTTCCAGATAATCCAGAAGTACACTACCTAAAAGCGCAAATTTTAGTAGCTCAAGCTGAGGATAGAGATAATGATTTATCTATGAGAAAAAAAGCCAGAAAAAATTTTGATATGGCTTTGAAAAATTCAGACCAAATGCCAAGACGTTTGGTAGCACAAATATTTTTTGAACAGTGTAAAAATATAAATAATATAGATGATGTAAGACGACCTTGTGACTCAATGCGCGATGCAATTAGAGATGGTTCAGGTACATGGGGTCCACCAGAATTACCAAAACTTTAGAGATGTTAACTCATTTGTTAAATTGACCAATTTAGGCCTGACTTCTTTACTTTTTTTTAATGGGAACTATTTATGAAAGTACAGTTTCGCGAATTTAATCCTTTTGATGTGTGGATCTGGTTAGAGTTTAGCACTATTCCTTCAATGGTGGAAAAGCAATATATAGAAGAGCTATTTGATTCATGGTTTTTCTTGGGGAAATTAGGAGGGTTTAATGCCGAAAATCTACAGGTTCAAGAAATGGGAATAGAGATTAGTTATATGAAATATAGTCAGGAAGTATCAGCACAAAGTATGATGGCTGTTATGCACAATATGGGAGAAGTAGAATATCAAGGATTATGGGGTCGTTGTTGGTTTGATTTGGGAACTAGCGATGCTTTAGCAATAGATATTTTGGTTAATAGTTTTCAACGATTAAATGAGGAGTTTGTCAAGATAGAAAAGCTGATTATTGGCGGTCAAAATGAAGACTGGCTTGTACCAGAAATTAACTATGAAGTTGGTTTTTATGACAATAACTGATGCTCAAACTTTGTAGCAATATGTTCAGAATAACTTGGTTATAAGGATGATCAAAATGGAGATTAATATTCCTGATGTAGTTGCCGAAGTAACAAAAGAATTTGAG
>JAJEAQ010000339.1 GCA_022822685.1 Trichodesmium sp. jk18x7bins.61 | reverse complement strand
ACCATAAAGCATGTCCAATCAATTGCAGACCAAGGTTTTTATGAATTCTGGGGACAACTAGAATAGAAAAGTCAATAGTATGATAGTGAAGTAATAGTAGTGAATAGATTTAAGCCATCATCAAAAACTTACTCAAACTGTAATCATGTAAAAGCTCTGCCTTAACAACCAAGGAATTCTGATGGCCCAGAGTGTGGTATTTCTATAGACCGAAATTGAAATGCCTCAAGAAATTTGAGAAATGGGGTAGGCCTTAGGGTGCAGCCTGTGGACTTGTGCTGCCGACAGTTCTGGTTTAGCAGGAAGTCTACATCAAATTGTTACTGTATGTGACGCTTTGTATCAGTTTTATGAAGCAGTAACTAGCATTAATATTTTATCAAACCCAAAGTATGATTAGTCTTGAAACACTTAACAGGCGTATGATGGAGGAACCCCCAGGGAAGCCTCTCTATCCCCCCTTTCCCAGAGGAGCTAGGGGGGATAGAGAGGCTTCGCTTTTTATTTGATGGGTGGAACTATGAGTTGCACTACTTCGTAAAAAGAGATTACCCATACTACTGATAACTGTTTCAACCGCCGATACCCAAACGGCCAGCAAAAGCAGGAGTGAGGGGAAATAATGTAGTGATCGCTAAAAACAAAGCTAACAGACACAAAGCAGCCCGTGCATCATCAGGCTCCATTAACTCATTCAAACAAGGGCGTTCTAAATTTCGCTGTAATACCAAAATAATAATCCCCCAATATAATGCTAAAGGATTTACCAGAGAAGCGATCGCCAGGACGACAAAAGTGAACAAGGTAGTTCTACCTGCAACTTTACGACCATAAACTGCCTGAATCATTCTACCACCATCTAACTGGCCTGCTGGCATGAGATTAATCGCTGTAATCACCAAACCAAGCCAACCTATAATTGCCAGTGGGTGAACATCTACTATATTTTGATGTACCGCAGGACCTAAAATCACTCTTGCTAAAGTTCCCACTAAAACAGAAGCTTGGAAAAATTCTGAAGGCATCTGAAACAGACTACCTTCGTGTGAAAGTAACAAACCTACTAACAGTAATGCCAAAGAAATTATTCCTCCGGCCACTGGCCCGGCAACAGCCACATCAAACAGAACTTTCCGGTTAAGTACTAAAGACTCGAAACGGTTAAGAGCACCAAAACTAGCAATCTGCCAAGCTGGCAGAAAAAACGGCCAACTAAAGCGAACATTGTAACGTTTTGCCACAACTTGGTGAGCAATTTCGTGAACACCTAAAACTGCCCATAAACCAAGTGCAATGGGTAACGCTTCCTGGTATCGTGTAGTTTCGCGGAAAAAGTCAAATCCTAATAGTAACCCACTCGCCTCAAAACTGGTGGCAATAGAACCAATCAATAGTACAACTGCTAGAATCTTTTGGGATGTAGTGGTAGGTTGAGGGTCATTTTTGCTTGGTAAAATAATGACTACTGGTTTACCATCGGGACTTTCGAGCAAAAATAATCGGTAGCGATCGCCTAGTTTATTTGCCAAACTTGCTGATAACTTGATATAAACTGTTTCCACCTCTCCCCTTAAATTACCTTTGAAAATAGCTCCTTCTTGATAAGGGATAGTTTCAGTAGCAAAGAAGGTATCGACAGCAAAAATATCTTTAATTTTTTGAAGATCTCCGTCTGGAATTGGGATATATTCTGGAGTTTCTTCTTTTTTCAGCTCGATGTTTTCTGTTTTCTGTTGATGAGGTGATTGAGTTGCTTCTTGCGGGGAAAATGGTTGTGAGGAGTTGGTGATTTGGTTGAAGTCAGATTTGTTTTTTGCGTCTTTGGTTGCTATTGCTCGTAGTTGTCGCCCCAGATAGATATACAATCCGGCACAGACTACTAACAAAAATAGGATGAATACTAGATTGAGATAGATTCCAGTAACAAATAGGCCAAAAAACAATAACCAAGGAGCCATTAACACTACTGATTGCAACCAAGCTAGAATACCTGTTTTTCCATAAGGTCTAGCCCTGTAGTATCCCCAGCCGAGAATGCCTATAGCAATCAAAGCTACTATCACTGTGGTTATGTTTTCGGTTGTGGTATACATAATTTATCTGTAAGTCAAAAATCAAATTTTACAATTCTCAAAAGTTGACACTCTTTTCTTCTTTTAAGACCACCAATTGGGGGAGAGGCGTGGGAGACGCGAAACCCAATACCTACTCTAAAAGTAGGAAAAGAATATTTACATGTTATTATTACTTTACCCTCATCCGTCTTCCTTTTTTCAGAGAGCGAAGTGAGTTAAATCAAAAATGATAACTGTAGCTTCTGGTTTCAGTGACTTTGAACTCGGTTAAACAAACATCATTTTTTTAGCTCATTTGCCGATCATGCTTTGGAGGTTTCAGCAATTATTTGAGTCTAACATTTTCTGCTGAAGTTTGCTTATTGTCTATATGAGTAATACCAAATCCGGTTATGAAAGCGTAGCTCCTCCCGAATGAGGCAAAAATACTCCAAATTGTCTATAACCATGCTTGCCTCTTGCCTCTTGCCTCTTAAGACCTCGCCCTGAAGGGCGGGGTTTAAATAAAGCTCCTATCGCGCGCCGGATTTAGTATAATTTCTGGGTGGTAGTGCATAGTAATGGTAGAGGTTGGGGGCGATGATTTTTTCACAACCCAATTCTCACAAAACTCAAGGATATTTGCCGGAATCAAGATTTAGCTGAATACCAAGTTTTACTCCTCACCATTACTATGCAGGACTACCAATTTTTGTAAAAGCTTTCAATCTATAATTCTTATCTCCTCATCAGCCTAGAAGATATCTGTAAAAAAATCTAAAAACAACATCAAATAGCCAATCTTCGGTGGGTGACAGCGGCTCAAAACCCCGCCCGTAAGGGCAGGGTTTTAAAATATCCGATCATTAGTGTGGAATTCTTCCCACCTAACCCACCCTACATCAAGGCTTAATATTTTTTTTATAGATACCCTCTATATTCATACTTGAGGTTTGTAACAGCTTATAGCGGGATTCCTTCGGCAGTGTTTTTGATAGATTAGCTCTGGTTTTGATCTAGATAAAATATAATCAAGTTAATTAGTTTTTGACTCTGAATTTTGTTGCTCTGTTGATTATGATTGAGTTAATCATAAATTTGCTATCTCAACAAAAATGAGTGGCTAGACTCACTTCTGTAGTAAACTTTCTGTAGTTCCTGCATCAATATTAACATGACTGCGATTTCTGGAAGATGTATAATTAGGATTTAATCTAATTGCTTGATTATAATCAGCGATCGCTCCCCAATTATCCCCTACTATTCGCAGTACATTCCCCCGTCGATAATAAGCTTTTGGATTGGTTCCATCTAAATTAATTGCCTGACTATAATCAGCAATTGAGCCATGATAATCTTCTACTTTTTCCTTCACATCACCTCTGTAAATATAAGCATCTGCATGGCGAGAGTCTATCTCTATTGCCTGATTAAATTCTTCTAAAGCTGATTGATAGTTTTTTTGTTCATATTTTGCTAATCCTTGTTGATAAAATTCATTAAATTTTTTCTGTTCGCCTTCCGTCGGGAAAAATATTTGAGATTCTAACTTTTTTTCTTCTGCATCTGATTCGGCTTGCTCAAGGTCAACTATGTTTACATTTTTCCAAGAATTACTAACCATAGAAATGCCTGCTAAAGCTTGTTTTCTTGCCCATTTATCTACAGCCAAAATATCATCTAGACTAGGATGTTCCTGATAATCTGCTTTATGTTTTTCACAGACATATTCAATCAATTTAGGAATATCGAGAAAGGGAATTTTTTCTTCTAAAAACAATGCTACAGCTTGCTCATTTGCTGCATTCAAAACTGCAGGCATTGACCCCCCTATACGACCAGCCGTATAAGCTAATTGAATGCAAGGATATTTTAAATTATCAGGTTCTTTGAAAGTCAAACTGCCAACTTTAACTAAGTCTAACTCTTCCCAGTCAGTATAAATCCTTTCCGGCCAAGACAAAGCGTAAAGTAGAGGTAAGCGCATATCCGGCCAACCTAATTGAGCTAAAACAGATGTATCTTGTAACTCAATTAAAGAGTGAATTATGCTCTGAGGATGAATCACTATATCAATATTGTCATAATCCAATCCAAATAAATAGTGAGCTTCAATAACTTCCAAGCCCTTATTCATCATTGTGGCAGAATCAACGGTAATTTTACGGCCCATTGACCAGTTAGGATGTTTGATAGCATCTGCCACCTTGACTTTTGATAATTTCTCAATTGGCCAGTCTCTAAAAGCACCCCCAGAAGCAGTTAAAATAATTCTGCGTAAACCATCCCTTTGTACACCTTGAAGACATTGAAAAATTGCTGAATGTTCTGAATCAGCAGGAAGTAACTTTACTCCATATTTTTCAATCAGGGGGTTAACAACCGGACCTCCTGCGATCAGTGTTTCTTTATTTGCTAAAGCAATGTCTTTTCCTGCCTCAATAGCAGCAATAGTAGGTAATAAACCAGCACAACCCACAATACCCGTCACTACTACTTCTGAACTGCCATAT
Source organism: Trichodesmium sp. jk18x7bins.61 (assembly GCA_022822685.1). GTDB lineage: Bacteria > Cyanobacteriota > Cyanobacteriia > Cyanobacteriales > Microcoleaceae > JAJEAQ01. The sequence continues at coordinate 3,830 of JAJEAQ010000339.1, read as the reverse complement.
CTAGCTACTTCTGTCACAGCATCTTGGCCAGCTAGCAATTTAGGTTGAGGTTTCACGTCACTAATGGCCTCTTTTAGTTCCTCAAATTTCGATTCATCGTTAATGGCCACAAGTTGAGGACGAAACTCTTTGACTTGTTGGGCTAGCATTTCCACTTTACGTCCAGCAGCTAACCCAATAACTTGAAATTTGTCTGGGTTTTGAGTAACAATGTCTAAGGTTTGAGTACCGATAGACCCTGTAGAGCCTAAGATTGTAATTGCTTTCATTTTTTTTAAGAAGTTGTCCACAATTTCACTATACGATTCATTGGCACTACTCCCGTTAAATTTCCTGATGATCACGAGAGATTCTTCCTTCAAAGGTATGCGTTACCACCACTAATTCTCTGTTTTGCAGGAAGCAATAAAGAAAGATGAAGTTGGTGATTTCCAGGTTATACCGTTTGTTTCTCTTGAATAGTGCAACTAACTACATCTTTTCCCCCATCAAACAAAAAGCGCAGCATCCTCTGGCTTGCCCCTTTCCAAGAGGGGAGAGGGGGGATAAATGAAATGCAACAAAGCCGGAAATTGGTATTAAAAAGCGGAATGCTTTATCTCACCACTTTTCTTGTCAACGTACAGTGGAAATAGTTCGTATAGGAAGAGCTTTCTTGCGATATTTTATGATCTTGCAAAAATGAAATTTAAAAATATGATGCTTCTGCCACCGCCGATTGTCAGTAGATTAGTAGTTATAGCAACCTTAATTTTCTTTATCTCTAGTAGTTTACGCCACACATTATTCTACTCTACTGGGTTCGACTTAGGTATTTATGACCAAGTTGTATATTTAATTAGCCAAGGAGAATCTCCTATTTCTTCTTTTTTAGGATATCACCATCTAGGTAATCATGCTGCTTGGGCAGTCTATCCTCTAGGATTACTCTATTTGATTTATCCTAATGTCCATTGGCTATTGTTGGTACAAGCTGTATGTTTGGCCTTGGGAACCAGGCCTACTTGGTCTTTAGCCAAATTGGCTGGTTTAAATCAAAAACAGGCAGTGGCGATCGCAATTTCCTATCTTCTCTACCCAGTAGTTTTCAATATAAATCTATTTGATTTCCATCCAGAAGTAATGGCATTACCTGCTATTTTAGTAGCTATTTTAGCAGCTCGAATGCAACGTATTTTCTGGTTCTGTCTGGCAATAATTTGGGTCTTAGGTTGCAAAGCAGTTTTATCATTAACTATTGCTTTTATGGGTCTATGGTTACTAACTTTTGAAAAGCGCAAGTTTTATGGTCTAATTGCTATTTATTTAGGTATTTTTTGGTTTATAGTTGTGACTCAGGGAATTATTCCTTTTTTTAGCGGTCAAGAAGTTGCTGGAGTAGGACGTTATAGTTATCTGGGAGATTCTGTAATCGGAATTATGGTAAATCTTTTACTACAACCCGGAGTAGTGTTATGGAAAATATTATCTTTTGATACTATTAGGTATATTTTTCTGCTATTTTTACCTATAATTTGGGGCATATTTCCAGTAATTCAGACTAATCAAGCAGTTTTACCTCACCTTACTCCTCTGATTCCAATCATTCCCACAATTGTTTTAAATGTACTGTCTGAAGTCTCCTTTCAAAGAAGTTTAAATTATCAGTATTCGTTGCCGGCAATCAGTTTTTTATTACTCAGCCTAATTTCCTGTTTGGCTGCAGTTTCAAACCAAGAGAATAACATCATTGAACTCAATTCATCTTGGAGCATCAAGCTAGAAATTCCTCAATTGAATCTGAGATTACCAATCCCCAATTGTCAAGCTCCCAAAGTGATTATTTTGTGGTCGGTTTTAATATTTCTATTACTTGGTAATGTCTCCGATTTATTTTCATATCTGAATACTCTTGATACTTGGCAAGCTACAAAAAATGCCATTACTCATGTCAAAACTAAAGGAGGAGTACTCACAGATAATCGATTAGCATCTCATTTTACTCATCGCCCAATAGTCAAATTATTAAATCAAACACAACCAAATAATTTAGATGAATTTGATTATGTAGTTTTGAACTTACGTCATCCCTGGCCAGATACTGAGGAAGCTGGTGTGATTCTGTCTGAAAATCTCAAAAATAACCAGGAATGGCAATTAACTTATCAACAAGATGATGTATTGGTATTTGAACGTGCCTCATCTTAATCAAGGGGAATTTAAAAGTCAATAATTTTAATTTTTGATGTTTCAGGCTTTGAGTATTTTGTCAGTAGTGATTTATACTTTTTATCAAAAAGAATGTAATAAATTATTTAGCACCTTTAATTTATGCAAGCGATCACCTCCGACTCACTTTTGACTTTTAACTTTTATAGCGCTACGCATTAAGGTTAGAGCATTCCTCTGTTGCATGCATGCCTCTTGCCTCTTGCCTTTCAACCCAGATTTATTGTCTTAACCAAAAAACCTATTGCTATAACTTTTAACTTCCACCCTGCTGCACAAGTTTGGAAATCCTAAAATTATTGAGTATAGTGTGTGTATATATACACGGGATAGCTAATCATGTATCAAAATTTTTTAAGACCTCAAGCCTTAGAAATGAACAAAAATTTGCCTAATAATCTATATCTAGAAACAAAAGAAATAGATATACTAGAAACTAGCTCAACTACTTGGTTAAATACAAAATATGATAACTGCATGGAATTGTATGCAGATGTTGAAACTGTAGCAAAGCACTTCGCATCTCATCGGAGTTGGTTTTGTCAATGTGCTCATCCAATGAAAGTTCAGCCTTTAGGAGAACATGGCTACGACTTGTTAATTGGAAAGTTTGGTTCTTTTGGATACTATGTAGAAGCTAGAGTTGGTTTAGAGTTAGTCCCTCCCGATTCCGTAGGAATATATAGAATTAGAACTATTCCAGTGCCCAATTATACAGCTCATGGGTATGAAGTGAACTTTGAATCAGAAATGAAATTGGTAGAGTTGCCCACAAATGATTTTTGTAGTGAGAAGGACATTGAAAAACTGAGACTACCTCCTGTAATTACTGGTGCAAAGTGGAGTTTAGATTTGACGGTGGGTGTAAAATTTCCCCAGTTTATTCGGAAAATGTCCCCTAGTTTGATTCAGAAGACTGGCGATCGCTTGTTACTAAAAGTTGTCAGACAGGTATCGAGATGTTTAACTTACAAAACTCAAATAGATTTTCATACCACCCATAACTTGCCATTTCCTAAACAAAGGAAAGGAAAGTAGAGTCTGAAAAAAAATCAGGGTTCTGAAACTGCTCCCTGATTTTTTTTTCAGACTCTACTGTTTTACATATTGCTGATCACTTTCAATAGAATTTTTGTACCTGTCAGAGCTTGCCAACTAAAAAGGCCTACAAGTAAAACATTCAGAAAAATATGGCTATAGCGAGCCCAATCTTGGCCTTTCTGCATAACAGGAGTTAAAGAAGCAGAGATAGCAACTACTGCTGTCATCCCTAACCCAGCAAGTAGATGAGGACCAACAAACAACTTACCATTGTTAATATAAGTACCAGCCATTCCACCAAGAGCACCAATAACTATGAAAGCTAAGAGTATGGAACCAACTTGGTGATGTTTAACTTTAAATTTAGCAAATTATTTTTTCTTTTTTGTATCTGTGGCAGTTCTACTTTTACGAACTTTGATACCAAGATATAGAGCATAGATTGTCAAAGCCAAAAGTACCCACATCAAGGCGGGATGGAAAAAGGTAACTAAGATTTTAATAGATTCTGGAATTGGCATATCCATAAACTAATCTTCTCTCTGAAATTGGTAAATCAACTTCCTAAAACTTAGCATAAT
>JAJEAQ010000803.1 GCA_022822685.1 Trichodesmium sp. jk18x7bins.61 | reverse complement strand
AGTTTATCAAAAGGAAGTTGAATTATCTTCCAGATTTTTCAGAAGATCTGCCAAAACTAAACATCATCCAGATTCCCCTAAACAGGAGAGTATAGGGAATAGGATACGACGAAATTTTGTAGACACAACCTGGATTTCCCACCCTGAAAATGAGGACATTAGCCCTCATCGTGGTAGTGGACGCTAAAGCTGTTTCCTGCTTTTTAAGCTTCAGAGCCAAGTTGCGCCTCTGCCAAAATTAGTTTAGCTTTCAGATTTACAATTTTTGCTCTCTAAACATTTGTAAATAATTCTCTTGTTGATTAACAATAAAGTTTTACTTGTCAAGATTATACATGACCATTTATCCTGCAGGTACAGGCAGGGTGGATGGTACTTTATTATGCTATAGTTAATTATAATATGTCAATCAGCTAAAAGTACACAGGGTGAAAAATTTACGAAAGGCAACAAATTTGGCTGACTGGCCTTCTGGCATTAAAAAATAATTAGTCAGTATATTTTTAATTACTTAGGGGAGGGTGATAGGATACCTCCCTAGCTTTGTTATTTCGAGGATTGTAAATGAAAAGCGATAACGATCTGATCAATAGCCTTAGCCCCAGCGCTATGGATCAGATTATGCTATATCTAGCATTTAGTGCTATGAGAACAAGTGGACATCGTCATGGGGCTTTTTTAGATGCAGCAGCAACTGCAGCTAAATGCGCGATTTATATGACCTATATTGAGCAAGGTCAAAACTTGCGAATGACAGGACATCTGCATCATATAGAACCTAAGCGGGTGAAGGTGATTGTACAGGAAGTAGAAGAAGCTCTGACAAAAGGTAAACTGTTGAAAATGTTGGGGTCTCAAGAACCTCGCTATTTGATTCAGTTTCCTTATGTTTGGTTAGAACAACATCCATGGTCACCAGGAATAGCAAGGATTCCTGGTGACAATCTTACTGTCGAGGAAAAGCGATACATTGAAACTAAACTACCTTCAAATTTACCTGATGCTCGATTGATTAATTCTTTTCAATTTATGGAGCTAATAGAGTTCTTGCATCGGCGTTCTCAGGAAGATTTACCGCAAGAACGCCGGATGCCTCTAAGTGAAGCTTTGGCAGAACATATTAAACGTCGCTTGATTTATTCTGGTACGGTAACTAAGATAGATTCTCCTTGGGGGATGCCTTTTTATGCCCTGACTCGCTCTTCTTATTCTCCAGAAGATGAAGAGGAACGCACTTATATTATGGTTGAAGATACAGCTCGCTATTTCCGCCTGATGAAGGATTGGGCTGAACGGAAAAACAAAGTAATGCGTGTTTTGGAGGAGTTTGATATTTCTCCCCATCGCTTTGAGCAAGCTAAACAAGAGTTAGATGAAATCATCAGGCATTGGGCTGATCGCTATCACGAACAAGGTGGAACACAAATGGTGCTACATATGGTTTTTGGCCTTAAGGATGATTAGTCTAATTATCTGTAATTTTCTATAAATCAAGAGTTAGAGGTTATTCTAGCTCCTGGTTTTATTTTTTTTGTTAAATTTCTGGTTATTGATTCTCAATAATTGACCCGCTCCGACCTGAAGGTGCAGAGATTCGCAAACTTGTCTTCTAACTTGTCAGCCTTATTGCTGATCTGGTTAGAGGGTTTGGGCTGTTGGGAAAACTGTTAGTCGGATGAGTGCTACAGCCTACTTTCGGACAGGCCTACTTGTTTGCTTTGCAAAGCTATCGCTAACACAGTTTATTAGAAGTAGTGATCTTGATCGGTCTATTGAATCCTCCCCACCTAAATCAAAAGATGTAAAAAAATAGGAAAAGCTAGATTTAACGCGTCCCAGCTCAACACACCGCGCATCGAAGATTATAGGTGGGGGCTGGGATCGACGTTTGTTCAAAAATCTAAACTTCAACCAATTTCCACAATATTTATCAATTTAATATTACTCATTTTTTGATGAGGGGGAAGATTTTATTTTGGGATCATTTTATGACTCCGAAACAGAATCTTTATCCTGTAGGTTTTATTCTTTTTCTTCATTAGTAGTAGGTAATTTAACATCATTAAATTGAGGTAAATTAAAGGCTCCAATTTTAAAACCGGCCACATTAGAACTGCTAGCATAATTCCACATCCAACCAGGACTATATAGTGGTATCATCACAGCATTATCGAGCAAATATTTCTGAACTTCTATAACTTTTTCTTGTCGTTGTTCTGAGTTAGTTGTATTTCGCATTTCTTGCAGTAAGATATCAAGTTCATCACTGTGATAACCACCCATCCAACTGGGAGAATGCCACAAAGTATAAAGAAAATCTGGGTCATACCAAGACCATCCCATCATATCAATCACACCGTTACCTTCTGTTTGACTATTTTCCTGTTTGATTCTGGCATTAAGAGTGCCAATATCCATTGTTTCTAATTTTGTTTTTATCCCTACTTCTTCTAGTTGAGTTGAGAAATTTTCTATTACTTTTTGGCGGTTTCCTCCTTTCCAGCTCAGAAGAGTTATTTCTAATGGTTTATCGGCAGTATAACCAAGTTCTTTTAATAGAGTTTTTGCTTTTTCCGGATCTGGTTTAATACTAAACTCAGAGCAAAGCTGGCCATCACTGGGGAACATTACATCTGCGATCGCACATTCGGAAGGTTTCACTAAATCCGCGAATACTTCCTCTGTTGCTTTTTTGGGATTTAGTGCATAAGCAACTGCTTGTCTGGCCTTTTTTTCATTAAAGGGGGATCGAGAAGTAACAAACTCCAAAAATACTATCTGCCCAGTATTCTCGGCAACGTGAAGTTTTAATTTGGAGTCTTCCTTAAGATTAGAAATTTCTGCGATTGGAGGTTCAGTTAAATGAATTTCACCAGATTTTACTGCTGCTAAACGTGCTTCTGCTTCAGGCATTGTTTTTATCACTAACTTCTTGATGTAGGGGGTAGCAGAATTTTCTACTGCTCTCCCATAATTTTTGTAGTCTGGGTTAGGTTTTAGTACAAGTTGTGTCCCTTTAGTTAGAGTCGACGCCCGATATTATTCGGGGCGCCTCTCCTTCAGAACCCCCTGTGAGACTTTCACCTCATCCGGCTCCTAGTTAGTCTAAGTTTTCACTCTGCTCATGTGTTCATAATGATGACATTGGCTGTGGAGT
>JAJEAQ010000093.1 GCA_022822685.1 Trichodesmium sp. jk18x7bins.61 | reverse complement strand
GTCTTTTACTAAAGGGGTGTCTTTTTCATCCGCAGCTTCAACTGCCATACATTGAACAGTAGTTTGATCATTCACTTTTTGACTTTTTACACTTCCCCAAGGTGTGAATATACTTCTAAATTCAGGTATCCATAGTGTATTCTTTTCTGATCTTATATTCTGTGTTATCGTTGTGTTAATTGTCGGATTTTTTTGGTTTGTACAACTGAATTGGTGCTGTTTTTTTTGATATTTGTATGTGATACATTCAGAACTCCTACTGTTACATTACATCAAGGTACACGACTGATTAATCACCCCTATAAGAATTTTTAAATGCTTAGGCTTCTTCCCCTTAAATCCTGAAAGAGGTAAAAGCAAATCATAGTTTTTCAAGTAACCTAAAAAACTCTTTACAGCACTTTGCAGAACTAATCAGTATAGTAACCACAGTGAGTAAAATAATTTTTGATTTGCTTAGTTGGACTTAGACAAAAATGAGGCTGAAAATAGCCTCAAAGCTAGACATGGAGAAGTATTGAGGTCTTGGCTGTCGCTTTCGACCTGAGGAGGCAAAGATATAAATCCAGAACTGACAAGGCTTTCCGCCATTTTTATGGTTTCGACCTTTTCCCCTTGCCTAGAGTGACTTTCAGGTATTTTATAGACCAGAAAATGTCTAAGTACCATTAGAGGAAAAGTCCAAACTTCTGCTAAAAAAAGTTAGGCCACTTATGAAGAATAGACTGACTTTCAATGGAATTTTTATCATTGTATGAGTCAGATTTTAAACAATCTTTGAGTGCAACTCTATTATTAAAGTTTTAGTTTGGTTACTAACTGTCCAAAAACTGTGAAAATTGAAAGGTTGGCTGCTTGTTTTCCTTTGTCGATTAAATATGAAAGCCGTCGCCATCACATTCAAAGATTTTTAAAATTATTTTCTTTGAATTTATCTTTGTTTTGGTTTCCCATGATAATGATGATTATTAGCCAGGAATTTTATGATGGTAGTCGATTAATTCTCACTATCGTGAAGCTCTTGCTAATAGTAGGATTGCTACTCCCAAACCTAGAAAATTTGGTAGCCATCCAGCTAAAAATGGAGTCAGAAATTCTTTTTGCCCCATTGCTCCTGTAATAAATGAAAGTAAATAGTAGGCAAAAATAATGATCACACTAATTCCAAAACTTGTACCTCGATTAGCTCTTCTTTGTGGTCTAATTCCTAAAGCTGCCCCTACTAAACCCATTACTAAACAAACAAATGGTAAAGCAAATTTTTGTTGAATTCTGACCTGAGTTTTAATCACTTTCCGATGATTTCCACTGAGTCGCATTAACTCTAAATATTCATAAGCTTGAGGAATATTCATCTCTGTGTAAGTACGTGTTTTGTCTGTTAAATCTAAAGGAGCCCTAGAAAGTTTTAATTGTTTGTGGTCAAATTTAACAATATTACGGTAAGAACCATCTGGAGATACTATATAAATAGTTCCATTAAACAGGTCCCAAGTTTTTTCTGCTCCATTCCAAGTTGCTGATTCAGAGGAAATGATTTGCTTAACTCCATATTTGGAACGGTCTAAAACGGTAAGGCCTTTCATATATTTACCATCAAACTTTTCAGCATAGAATAAGCGAGAGAGTCCTATTTCTTGACTTCCGTCTGGTTGTTTAACTTTGCTAAATTCTGGATAGAAAATATTTTTTTCTTTGAAGGGAAGCTCTTCTTGATCTAGAGTTTTTTCTAGGGTGACAGATGCTTGATAATTAGCATTGGGTACAATTACCTCATTGAGGAGAAAGGTAGAAGTTGTGACAATTAAACTTACTATCAGTGTAGGTACGACCATTCGATAGACGCTAATTCCACAGCTACGGAGAGCAACTATCTCACTATTGCTAGACATCTGGCTATAAACCATGAGAGTAGCTAGCACCATTGCCATTGGAAACCCTAAAGCAATAAACTCTGGCATTTTGAAGAGAAACACTTGAATTGCAATGGAAATTGGTAGTCCAGATTCAGCAACTTTTCGGACTAACTCAAACATTGCCCCTACTGTCACGCCAATGGATGAAAATAATCCTACACCAAAGAGAAATGGTCCAATTAATTCTTTGATGATGTAGCGATCCATGACTGAAATTCTTAGTTCCGGTTTTTGTAGGAAGAATAAAGACTGTGAGATACTGCGCTCCATATATTAAAATTTAACGTCAAGTCTATAATCGAGAATTGGATACTCAAACTACCTATCAATCTTCCCCGCAATTAATTGTGGGCATCTTATTGGGTACTGAAACACGAATCATAGAGATAATCCTTTCGTGTTAAGCTATTGGTCTAAATGTCGCTAATCCTGCAAAGATGCCCTCTGGAGAAAGCATCTATGAGCAGCAGGTTTGAAGATACACCGGCTCAGTGTGAAATATTCGGTAGGTGGATTAGGCTTCTAGCTTCCGTACTATGCAGAATCAGAAAGTGATAGACAATGCTTACGCTGATAAACTTATCTTGACAAACCACACCGTATAGACGCTGAGGTGATTGATTCTGCCCAAGAGAAATAGGTGTTTGAAAATATTATCTAAGGTTAACTTAATCTTAATCGAATGTCAGGAGGTGGGGAATTATAGACCATTTCACGACGGCTGCTGTGGCACTGGGTACTACTGTAGTTGGAACAAAAGCTTTAGAGAAACCTGAGGAAAAGATTGAGGAGTGAGGTAGAAAGTTAAATACATCTTCTCCTTTTTTCTACCCAGTCGTTAATTTGTTTCAGGGTTAAGCTGATTTCTGGAACTACGGATGCTTAATTATCACTCATCACCCAGACATGATATAACTACGACAGCCCAACAAAAAATAGGTGGAGCGACTTAATTCTCCCAAAGCCCATTACCATTACTATGCCAGACTACCTTCTCTAATTCGCCATTTGGTAAAGTAGAAAGAGCCAATGATAAAATTGTGAAATGATACCAGAAAAAGAATCCTTTAATCAACAAGTTAGAGTCAAATCAACTATTCCCTGGTGGTTAAAAGTATGGCAACAACAAAAAGAAAATATTAAAGTTTTGGCGCTCGCACTATGCTTATCTTTATTAGTCCGAATATTGATTGCAGAGCCAAGATATATACCTTCAGATTCAATGATGCCAACTTTGGCAGTAGGCGATCGCCTAGTAGTAGAAAAAGTATCTTATCATTTCCATCCACCCGAAACGGGTGATATCATTGTCTTTCAATCTCCCCGACAGTTACAACGCTACGGTTATACCAAAAATCAAGCTTTTATCAAACGAGTTATCGGTTTACCAGGGGATACTATTAAAATAGACAATGGCCTAGTGTATATAAACAATCAACCGCTTGTAGAAAATTATATTGCTGAAGCCCCTGAATATATTTTGGCCACTCCCATCAAAATTCCTGAAAATCTATATTTTGTGATGGGAGATAATCGCAATAATAGTAATGACTCTCACGTGTGGGGCTTTTTACCCAGAAAAAATATTATTGGTAGGGCAGTATTTCGCTTTTGGCCTTTTGAACGATTAGGCAAAATTTAAAGGGAAAAGGTAGCCTTGTGAAATTCTCTCTCATTAAATCAGAAAGGATAATCGTCGGCCCTTGTTGAACGAAGTCAAACCTAACAAAATTCCTGAAAATGTTCGGCTACCCTTATGGGATATTGCTACGTTATCAAGGCTTAACCTAGACATTTTAAGAGGTTTATAGCTGCTAACAGCAACTTGATTGGGAATAATCCACCAGTGAAAAATACTCAAAGCTTCACCAATCAACTAATTTTCCATACATGCTTTTTGCCTGTCTTGCGGAACATTTTCTGTCGGAGGGGTTGTGTGTGGAATCTGCGTCTAAAGCATGTGCCATAATTTACGTCAGCCGATGCCTGAATTCCTTGTAGCGACAGTAGTTTTCTACCATTGTTGTTTATCTAAAACAGAAGGTAAATTTAGCTTAGGAAATTTGTAAAAGGTGTCTCCTTGTTCATCAATTTCTAGAGTTGCGGTAAAGATTTGTATTTGAGCTTCTAAATATTTATGAGCTATCTGAGCATCAACTTTAGCAGCAGCAGCCAATTGAATTAGAGAAATTTTACCATTTTGAAGTTCTAGTAATCTGTAGAAAGCATCATCTAAAATACGCTGTTGTTGCCTATTATGAGATATATTAACAATAAATGCACCTAATACAATCCCTAATCCTGTAAATATTACGAATTCTATAATAGCCATTTTATTATATTGTGGAGTAGGCTCTTAATCTTTACAAGCCCCACTACCTAAATAGTGGGGTTATTGACAAAATTTTATCTAATCATTTTAACCTTCAGGTTCGACAATATTTTCCAATCCAGCAACTACTTTAGCAGAAATAATTTTGTCTCCTTGAGCCAATTTTTCCAACACATTTTTCCCTTCAACTACATAACCAAAAAACTGTATAACGACCATCTAATAAATTTAATCCTGCAGGTGTTAATTCTGGTTGGAATAGGAAAAAGAAAAATTGAGAAGAGCCTCCGTCGTTTTCCGCTTCAGGACGAGCCATTGCCACTGTACCATAAGCAGAGAAGGGCAAAACAGGTTGCTCACGAAAACGACCAATTTATTCTAGGGTAAAACTATATATAGGTTCTACATCTCCCTTAACCAAATTTTCTAGTGGGATATTACGGTACTCACCACTATCAGGGTCAATAAAACCAACTTCTTGACCAGGAGGGTCTCCTGCTTGTAATATATAGGATTGTTCCGAGGGAATAAACTCTAGACCATCATAAAAACCCCTTTGAACCAAATCTACAAAATTACCAGCGGTAACAGGGGCACTATAACCATCAACAATCAAACTCAAAAGACCTTTTTCCGTTTCCATCTCAATCGTAGCGCGACCTTTTAGTTGTGGTATATTAGCGTATTCTGAAGGGACTTCAAATGGAAATCCTTCTACCATCAACTCTTCCAACTTACCTACTAATGTCAGAAGTTTTGCCCTTTGTTCTAATACTTGTTCCTCATCTTTAGCTTCAGCAACTTCTCTAATTTTAGTAATACCCTGCTCGACTTCATTAATTATCTTCTCTGCCTCAGATTTGTGTGATTCAGGAACAGTAGCTAGTAATTTAGACTTATCAATACTGAGAACTCTGGATGCAGCAGAAATATCACTAATGATAGGAGTCCAACGCTTACCTCGTAGTTTATTAGAAATGTCCTCCAGATTACTTTGTATTTTACGTACTGGTTCATTATCTATGGGTAAAGCATACCTTAATAAAGCTTGACCATCTGTAATCGGATCGCCTTGTGGTAGACGACTTTCACGAGCTGTTGTACTACCACTGAAGTCCCACCAAGCAGCACTAAGACCTATAGATAATGTGAAAAGTAGTAATGCTAGGATGCCAGTTTTAAGCAAGGGTTTAAAAATGTTAATTACAGAATTGCACAGATTGAGCATCATAATTAATTAATTTTGAAGTTCCCTTAGTGATGCTCCTACACTGACGCATTAGCTTGCCTCCTGCGGAGGAGCTACGCAATTCAAGTCGCTCCGCGTTTCATGTCAGCGGTAGCCGAAAACAGTATAGGCTTCTGATATCTATGGAAGATAGTCAGAATAATATCCGGGATATTCCCGTTACAGTATTTTATAGTTAGGAGGGGCAGGATGCCCCTCCTAAAGATTCGACATTTTTGATTTAGAGAGAGCATTTGCCTCCCGGGGGAGGCAAGCGGAGCTCCTCCCCCGGGAGGAGCTTTCCTTACGGAATGCGTCGCCAACGCTTTCGGCCTCAACTCTTGGAGAATTTTACTACATTAGCTTTGAGAATTTATCCTACGCTGCAATTTTCAGTGTGGGTTAACTCCGGAAGTTAGCTAATCTGATCTACCTATCTAAACTCAAATAATTTTTGGGGGCAAAAATGAGGATTGAGGTTTTAGATTTGATAGTCTTTCTGATATGCTTTAGGGATTTTACATCAGGTTATTAGAATATTGAGAGTATTGTACGATGTCTAATGTTAAGTTCTCAACCCCAGAAATGGGCATCATGGGGAAGTAATTCCCCTCCCTGAAAACGGACTGCGCTGAAGTTACCCAGGGTTTTTCCTCCTGTAGCTTTTTCGGCTGTAGCCGACATGAAAGGCGCAGCCTGCTATCAGGCATAGCTAACAGATTTCCAAACTACCGACGGATTTTAGATGATTTCTAGTAATGATTTTCGCCCTGGTGTCACGATTGAATTAGATGGTTCAGTTTGGCGGGTAGTAGAATTTCTGCACGTTAAACCAGGAAAAGGTTCTGCTTTTGTCCGAACCAAGCTAAAAAACGCACAAACTGGTAATGTTGTGGAGCGAACATTTAGAGCTGGAGAAACAGTACCTCAAGCTACTTTGGACAAGAGGGTTATGCAGCATACCTATAAAGATAGTGACCAATTTGTATTCATGGATATGGAAACTTATGAAGAGGCCAGCTTAAGTTATGACCAAATTGGCGCTCGCGTCAAATACCTAAGTGAAGGTATGGAGGTGAATGTGATTAAGTGGGGAGAGCAAGTGATAGAAGTTGAACTACCCAACTCTGTAGTCTTAGAAGTGATTGAGACTGATCCTGGAGTTAAAGGAGATACTGCTACTGGTGGCACTAAACCAGCTACAGTAGAAACAGGTGCTCAAATTATGGTTCCCTTATTTATTTCTCAAGGAGAACGTATTAAGATAGATACCCGAAATGACACCTACTTGGGTAGAGAGTAACCCCTGGAAAATTATAAGTTATATATGGCAGGGGGTGAATCCCCTGTCTTTTACTATCAAGTTATGTATTTGTATCATTATATTTAGATTCAAAACTAATTTAGTTTAACAACAATTAACTTAGGATATAAAAACTGTGCAATTAGACTTGGATCAACTTCGAGAACTTCTAACAACAATAGACAAAACCAGTATTTCAGAATTTATTTTAAAAAGCGGTGATTTAGAACTGACAGTACGCAAAGGAACTTTAATCAGCGATCGCTCCTCATTTACTTCTCCTGAGCATAGCTATGCAGTTTCAGAGTTGATTTCTCCTAGTACTATTGAGTCTGAAGCTACAGCAGCACCAAAAACCACTGCTGCAGTGCCTTCAGGAACACCAGCTACAATGTCAGCCAAATTGGTCGAAATTTTGTCCCCAGTAGTTGGCACTTTTTATAGATCTCCTGCTCCGGATGAGCCAAACTTTGTAGAAGTAGGCGATCAAATTAATTCTGGCCAAACAGTCTGTATTATTGAAGCAATGAAGGTAATGAATGAGATTGAAGCGGAAGTATCTGGAGAAATAGTGGAAATCTTAATTGATAAAGGGGAACCAGTAGAATACAACCAACCTCTAATGCTAGTTAACCCCAAGTAAAGCTACCCTTACTCTTGAGAGCACTCCATCTATAATCTCTGATTTAGATGGAGTCAGAAGTGCTGGGCTTGAGCTGGCGTTCTCAACGATTCATAAGAACTTTTGGTTAATTAACCCCAAGGAAAATACAAACAACAAAAAACAGTTGATGATGGCTGTGTAGAAAGGGGTCGTGTCTCCAGCGATAAGCTTTTACCATACCTTATGGTTAGTGTATATGGTTAGTGTATAGATACCAAATGGTATCTATCTGAGAGAGTATAATGAGTAAAAAATGCCTGCCCTCAAGTAGTTTGACAGACGGGGAGTGGGCCTCAATTGAACCACTGTTGCCAAAAAAGAAAAGAACGATTACCGCCCAAATGGAGTAAGAGAGAAATATTGGATGGTATTCTGTACCAACTTAAAAATGGTTGTAACTGGTGTGATTTGCCCAAGGATTTACCTCCTTACTCCACAGTTTTTTGGCATGACAAACAATGGCGAGATGAAGGGGTAATTGAGAAGATTAGAGATGTTTTGCACGCTTAGCGTGCGCCAACAACTAAAAAAAAAGCCCTCGGGGACAACTCTCATTTAAACCCTGCCCGTAAGGGCGGGGTCTTATATCGATTCACAAGCAGTAAAAAATACTTGTAATGGGAGTGTAAAGTCTAAAGGACGCGTGTTTTTACAAAGCGACCAACGGCAATTTTGCGACATCTAGCGGTAGATAGTCTCGGCGCGTCCTTTTTTTACTCATTGCACCAAAGATGAAATATCTGACGATCAGGGATTAATATAAATGTTGTCAGATAACATTGATTAGTTCAAATCCCAACCCGTTAATATCCCCAAAATTACTATCTTACTTGACAATGGATATCATCCCGAAAAAATAACACAGGAGTTGAAGAAAATTTAATCGGGTCAGGTGGCCGACCACAGTCGGAGCTTTCTGGTCGCGCGACAGGCTCAATCAGGATTACTCCTGTTCCCTCCCCTTTGAACCGTGGGTGACAGTTTCCCATCACAGGGATCAAGCCTTACTTCCAGCTCAACAATTCTGGGTTTTTGAATGTACCTGTAGGCTCCAAGAGT
>JAJEAQ010000204.1 GCA_022822685.1 Trichodesmium sp. jk18x7bins.61 | reverse complement strand
AGTATGGGAATTGGGAGTAGGGAGTAGGGATTTGGGGCTAATTCTCTCCCCTTCTGCCCTACCAGTAATTCGGCTATTGAGAGCGGCTCCTGCTCTTTCCCGCGCCTCCTAATTCCTAACTCCTAACTCCTAAAAATAGTTACTTTTTTGAGGGACTTCTCTACATGAAGGGTGTTTATGGGGTTTGAGTTTGTGTTTGTGTGTTGGTTGTTTGGTTGTTTGGGGTGGGTTTTATGTCTACTCTTGTAACATTTTTACCAGGTTTTTTCAAGGATAATATGAGCATTTAGATGCTAAAAAGTATGGAAAACCCCGCGCTTAAGGGCGGGGTTTGAGCCGAAAAATAGTACTGGCTCTCATCCCGACGCTCCCCTATCGGGAGAGGGCTTATCTTCTCGCCAGGCAAGTTAAACTTCTCATTGTAATCAAAAATGTGCAGTGAGAGGAAGTTTTTTTTTATAATTTCTAGAAAGGTTTAATCTTTTTGGGAATTTTAAAAATTTTGGTATTTTATGGAAAAGCTTTCTCATCAAATGTATATTTTTCGATAAAAAAGTCTGCAGGGAATTGAGATCAAAGGTGATGCGGGTGTGGAGGATACAAGTATTCTGCCAAGGTTGCAGCTAATCTCTAGGGAGGTATTGTCCACAAAAATCCTGAACTGTGAACAAGTAAGCGCCTCCGAAAGCAGGCAGGCGTATCCACCTGGTTGGCTGACTTGGGGAGAATACCCACGGTGAAAGCGACAGCGGAGTGTATAGGTACATCACTGATTTTCCCTTCATCCTCAACCCTCTAACCAGATCAATAATCACGCTGAGAGGTGAGAGACAAGTGTGGGGATCTCCGCACCTTCAGGCCGCAGAGTCTCAAAAAGATAATTACCTTTACACGAGAGGATTATCTCCATGATTCGTGTAACACTAGAGAATTAAATGCTTGCAATTCCTACCCACCGTGCAGACAAGTGGGGAATCCTTGGGGGAAGGAGTTTTGATATTACCATGCCAAAAACCCGCAAGGGTGACAACCAGGAATGCCTAATTCTAAGGTTAGGATAGTTTGTTGCATGTAAGGAGTGAATAACTTGAAAAAGGTAGAAGCTATTATTCGGCCTTTTAAGCTAGACGGGGTAAAAATTGCTCTCGTTAATGCTGGTATCGTGGGTATGACTGTTTCTGAAGTCAGAGGGTTTGGGCGTCAGAAGGGGCAAACTGAACGGTATCGTGGTTCTGAGTATACAGTTGAGTTTTTGCAGAAGCTCAAGATTGAAATCGTAATTGAGGATGACCAAGTGGATACAGTTGTTGACAAAGTTATTAGTGCCGCTCGTACAGGTGAGATTGGTGATGGTAAGATTTTTATTTCCCCGGTAGATAAAATTGTCAGGATTCGGACTGGGGAAAGTAATATGGAGGCGCTCTAGTTCTAGATGAGTGTTGGTGAAACGTATGAGGGCGTTGCTGAATGAAGGTATGAATCGTCAATTGGCGACTAATTATATACCTGATGATGGGAGCTATTTCAGTTGTTCAATTGCTTGAATTTATACCCAGTTTCAGCAACGCCGATATGAGGCGATATATTACCAACCAGCCTCTGACGTGACGCTCCTACAGGCTCCTATTCACTTGTCTCATTTAGTCGGAGCTACCCTATTAGTTTAGGCTACTGTTGTCTATTTTAGACTGTCAGAACAACGTCTAGGCATATCCCCATGACAGCATTATATACAGGACTTACGGGGGGATAGTAAACCCTATATATACTGTTGCGCGATAGTTTTAAATTACTATATAGTGCTTTTGCATAATTCCTGGTATAGTGAGGTAGCATCAGGCTCCACTTTAGTTTATTGAATTTTTGATTTGAGAGTGAGCATTTGCCTCCGTTAGGAGGAACTCCGCTTGCCTCTGTTAGGAGGAACTTCGCTTGCCGACTGGGGGAGGGACTTCGCTTTCGGCTTCTTATCTGTGATGCTCAGAACACATTGACGCCGGGGTTCGTAAGGGGCTGTGTGCGCAAGTAATTCTGCGCGGTAGGCGTCGCAGACAACGGCGGGGCTGTCACTTTCCTCCTGATGAAGGAGCTACACTTTTCATGTCGCGGAGCGTTAGACGTGGTGAGATGCCGAAAATACCGTGGGGCTTTTCCCGGAAGAAGCTAAAAGCATTCAGGAGGCTCTTTGCCCCCACCTTTCAACTAGGGGATGAAAGCTGAATCGGCGACTGAAGTCACCAGTCAAAAAAAGAGTTCTAAAATTAATCAACAAACGCAAAGGGGGAACTGTAACTCCATTAGACATCTCCAAAAATTGCCAAAGTCTTTCTCTCACTTGACTTTAGCTTCTTTATAATTGTCAAGTTTTTTTGTTGGTTGTAGGCCATGATCAGTGTTTGAGATATTTCTTGTTAATAAGTCAATGTTTTATTGCTTCTTTCTTTCTATTTTATGTGAAATTATTGAGATTTTATATTATTAATAGTCAGATTAAGAATCTGACTAAGCCACATCTTGTTAAAATCACTTTTTCATAATTTTTTTCTCTTAATCTAAATCTTTCTCTCCCTACTCCAAATATTTTGATCAACCTAATTACATGTTCTACAAATATTCTTTTTTTCGCTTTTTCTTTGTTTTCTTCTTTGAGTTCCGGTGGCCTTTCTTGCTTTCTTGGCTTTTTTTTAGGTGTAGAGGTTCTCTCTACTCCCTCATCGGCCTTGTCTGCCTGAAAATTTTGTTTTTTATCAATTTTTTTTGTTGTTTTCTGAGTAAATTTATATCACTTTCTGGCCCGATTTGTCCGACTATCACATCTACTATTTCTGTTCCCTTTTCTGTGGTTATTATTTGGTTTTTAAATGTATGATTTTTCTTTTTCCCTGAGTCAGATTTTTTCTGTTTCTGAGGGTCATCTGGCTTAGCTCTATTCTGTTTTGTGCTATCTACAATTAATTCTAGGTCTGTTAAAATTTCTTGTATCCACAAATATTCATTTTCTTTTTTCTGGAATTGTTATAATCAGCTTGGTGGTAATATTTGGGGCAAAATATTGCTCCAATAATGAAAGATCTTATTTGCTGTTGATTCACTAACTCCCTAGTTGATTCCTAGTACTTTAAATGTAGGTACATGATGTAAATAAGATCAAGTCTGGGTAATTTATTCTGATGCTTTTAAAAGCTTTTTTCTTCCCCTGAATGCCTGAATTAATCGTTTTTATGTTTGAGGGATTCGCGTTTCATGTGCGTAGCTCTCGCGCTCCGAGAAGGAATCGCATTTTTTTTATTCTCCTCTAGATTTTGAGCATTTTCTATTATTTTTTTGAACTGCTTATCAGTAAGAGCAAGAACTCTTTTTACTTCTTTTGGATGGTTTTCAAGATCTTCCAATATCTGAGTCATTAGTGGATAGTATTTATAAAACTGTCACTACAATTATACCTTAATTTTTATTTTGGGGATGTCTAATTAGCATTTAGCAAGCAGCTATCAAATTTTTTTATTTCCCTGATTGCACTTTACCAGGCTAGTTACTATCTCTTCAAAACATGAAAAACTCTATTAGGCGTGGGTTGCAGCGATGCTAGGCTGTTGATGCGCGGAATGTGAATGACAGCTTTTTATGATGAGGTACATTATGCTTTCCCTGGATATCAGACTAGCTGTTACCTAAAACCCCAAATTTTGTATCTCATGCTCCTAAAAATGCTGTAAATGCTTTTGTGATTTAACTTTAAACTAGGGAATTACTCTCCTCTCTACTACTAAATAGATAAGAGAATCAGGACTTACACAAGTAGGCTATATATAGCGCACAAGAAAAAGGACAATCGCTAGTTAATTTTTCTGCGATCGCCTAACTTTGTTTGTCATATATTTTTTCTTAAAAACAGTTATTTTCTGATAAATTACTAACTAAAAAGTCAAATAACTGTCATTTTAATTGTTTCGGCTGTCGCCGACATGAAAAGCGTTTGCGCAGCATTCCGTAAGGAAAGCTTTGCGTTTCCCTGCGGGACATAAAAAGCAAAGGATATTTCAGTTCAGATAATAGATATTTAGACAACAATTGATGTTTAAGTTGATAAATAGTTTTACCAAGAATAGTTGCCAATTTATTCAAATAATTCCCTGCTAACATGGCACAAGTAATATGATTTCTTTTGATTTTACCCAGGCGACATTGACAACATTCAAGTCCTGTTAATTGTTTAATTTCTCTGTGAAACTCTTCAATTTTTCACCTGGTGCAGGGTTTCAAATTCAACAGCCTCTTTCAGAGTCGCTTCGCGATCGTCATTACTGGATTGACTCTGGTCATTAGTAGCAATATATTCTGTTCTGTTGGTAGAAACAGTCACCCAGAATACCTTGACTTTTTTATCCCTAGGAAAACTTCGAATTTTAATAATTTTCCCCCACACTAACTTCTGTTCATTCCACATTAAATTTTCAATCTTTTGATATTTTTTACTCCTCCTGTATCATCAACTAAACGATTTTTTTTAACTGGCAATAATAAATTTTTCCTAAATTAGACCTCGCCCGTAAGGGCGGGGTTTTAATCTATTACATCCATTAGTTTTTCTGCACTATACCAGCTATCCATTAGCACTGTTTTAAATCCTATTTTCTTATTGTTAAATACATCAATAAGACCTCGCCCGTAAGGGCGGGGTTTTCATTCTACATGCTCTATTTTACTTTTTTATCACTTTTTTGGTTGTAAATACGATAATTTATAACCAAAAACTGTTCGATTTGAGGATTAAAATATCAACAATTAACAACTCCTATTCCATTAATTACTTTATGTTCATTACCACTATACTGGCGTCGAACAAGTTCAATTTTTTTTGAATGTTTTTTTTATCTATGACTGTATCGTAAAAAATTAAATAACCTTCGGCTGTAGTCACAATTTATTCTTTGACATTTTTCCACATAATTTCATAAATTCAAGAAACTTTTGGCAAATAACGATTAATTGTATCATGGCTAATTTTTTCCAGATTGTTCGCAAAATCTGTAATAGTATAATTTTGATGACTACTTATTAAATACTGACAATATTGTATATAATCAAAGTCCATCTTAAATAAGATACTTAACAATTAATTTAATTATACAGTATAGTGCTTGCCTCAAAGCAATTAACTATTACTCTGATTTTTCCATGCTTTCAGAGTTTGCCTGACGCGATCGCGGTGGCGATGGGTCTCATTATCGTAGGCGGGTAAGGTTGAGCCTGTCGCCGACATGTTCAGGGAGCCGACAGACGAAACATGTCGGCGACCAAAAAGGTAAGGACTTACCTTTTTGGCCGAAAAGTAGGCTCACCCACCAGGGATTAGGTGGATAGGAGCGAGAGGGAAAAGAGACGGAAAGGTGAACGAAGTCGCGCGTTGCTGACTAAACTGCGTAACCTATAAAACAGCCAAATTATCCCTGATAGGCTGTAACCAAAAAGGTAAGGAGGTCGATACAGATGTTTGTGCCTCATCTGTATGTGAAAACAAAATCCCGACCGCAGAACAAGTAACCACCTTTTCTACGGGGGGGGGTGGCTCAACCATCTCAAAAACTTCAGACGACACAACAGGGTAAACCCTACAGAGTCTTAAGGGAGGTCGAAACCTTTTCTACGAGGGGGTGGCTCAAGTAGTGAGGAGGTAACGAAGACGGAACTCTCTGTCGGGCCCAGGATGGGAGAAAAAGCGTTTGAGCCTGTCGCCGAAATGTTCATGGAGCCTGTCGCCGACATGCTGTTTTGTAATGAAACAGATAGGGATTCTAAATTTGTCCCTGACCGAAAGGAAAAGCAGACTTCTCCTGAGTCTCATGGGAAAGAGACACTCAGACAAGGAAACTTAAGGTCAACAAAAGTTAGATGTCAAAAGAAATGACAAAGGTCGTCAAAGAACAATTGGAATGGAACCAGATTAACTGGAATAAAACCAGGAAAATTGTTAAGAATCTACGTCAAAGAATCTTTGCAGCAAGAAACTTGGTCAGTGGAAGCAGGTCTTGAACCTACAGAAACTGTTAATCAAAAGTCGCTCAAACCTATTACTTAGTATACGACAAATTACTCAAACCAACAAAGGAAAGCAAACAGCGGGAATCGATAAAGAGGTCATAAATACACCCTAGAACCCCAATGGGAAGCCGAATTTGAAGCCAATTCCTATGGCTTTAGACCAGGAAGAAGTTGTCACGATG
>JAJEAQ010000727.1 GCA_022822685.1 Trichodesmium sp. jk18x7bins.61 | reverse complement strand
CCCTCTGCTCCCTGAAGAAAGGCCCAAAGGTCAACACATTCATGTCGGCGACAGGCTCAACAAGTAGCCAAAGAACAAAAATGGAAATGCCCTATTTGTGGAGATAGCTGATTCAATTCCGAAGAAATTGAAACCCAGCATATAGAACCTGTGAAAGATGGTGGAAGTGACGACGCTGAAAATCTAATTCATTTGCACAGAGCGTGCCATATTCAGGTTCACTCTAAAAACCAAGTTAAAAGGCTGTTTGTGAGGCTGGAGCGGAATGATGGGAAACTGTCACGTACGGTTCAAAGGGGAGGGGAAAGAAGCAATTCTTGTTGAGCCACCTCGCCACATGTTCATGTAGCTTTAGCTAAAGCTACATGAAAGCTCCGACTGGGGGAGGCCACCTGACCCGACTAACCACTTCCAGCCGGGTATCTGAGCTTGGATATAGGGAACTCATAGTGGGCAGACCTTTGAACCTCTGTGGAACATTGTCAAGTTGTGGCAGTGCTTCTTCTATGTTACAGATGGGTTTAAGGTGTACCCCCAGTATATTCCAGATGGAGACCAGATTGTGAGCCCAACCTACATTACCAGAGTCGAGGGAGAAAATACAGGTTTGAGACACTCGCTCGCCAGCTTACATCGCAAGACACTGTGTGATTCGAAGTCCATCCAGATGTGGCAACATTCGATCCGACTGTTAATTTACTATTTCAAGTTTTGGGATGTACCTGTTCCCCAAAGATTCATCCCTTAATTCAGCAACGCCGAAATTAGAGGGCTAATATCATGTCCGGTTGAATATGTATAAATAAATAAAGTAGTCAGTAGTCAGGAGGGAGGGATAAATTATAGACCTTAGGAGGTGTTTGTCCCCTAATTATCAATCCTATAATTTTATTTATCACTAATTACCTGGACATGATATTAGAGTCTAAAGGAAGTGTTTCTCTCTTAGTTGTCAATCCGATGTTTTTTATCACTAATGATCCGGACATGATATAAAGCCAAACTACAAACCAATCAGTAGTTAAGCGGACATAATCAAACAAGAATTATTTGACAAAAAGGAAAAACTATAGTAAGTAATAATTTTTGGGGAGATTAGTTATACTAAAATCTTAAGTTAAGCTCTTCTATTGAAGAATCAATAATTCAAGTCAGTTTCCATAGTTAAAAATTTCTATGAAACTTTTTATTTCTCGTCTATTAGCTTTAGTTTTAGTTTGTGTAATAGGTTTGATGGGCTGTTCTAATCCCTCAACATTAAGTGGTAATTATCGAGAAGACACATTAGCTTTAATCAATAGCTTAAGAACAGCTATTGAGTTACCAGAGAATACAGAAAGTAAGAGTCAAGCTCAAGCAATAGCACGTCAAATAATTAATGACTATGCCTCTCCCTATCGACGTGATAATTCTGTGGCTACTTTACTATCATTCACTACTATGGGAACTGCTCTTAACTCTTTAGCTGGACATTACAGTTCCTATCCAAATCGTCCTTTACCAGGAAAATTGAAGAAACGCTTAGAGCAAGAATTTAGGCAAGTAGAACTTGCTTTAAAGCGGGGAGCTTAATCTTTAGTGTTGCATATTTGTAGGATGAATCTTGAACCTCAAAATTAGAGAACGTTTTTACCAAAGTTTCCTAGGTGCTATATTTGCTCTGCTAGGAGTAAATCCTGCTGTCTGGGCTCAAAAACCAGCCCCAATACAAACAGATGCTTATTGTCGGCTATTACCAGAAGCGATCGCTGAAAAAGAAAATCTCCGCCAAGCCGTCTTAGCAGGAGATAAGGATGCAGAAACACAATATCAGGATATCCTGATTCAGCATCATAGACAAGTGGACAACTGTCGCATCAGAACTTGGCCAAGAAGTCAAGGTATTTGGTTGCGACTATATCCTTGTGATGCTAGGCCAGGAGAAATCGATAGAATACTCGATCATATTGTCAATCAAGGCTATAACCAAGTTTATATAGAAGCTTTTTATGATGGGCAAGTGCTTCTCCCCGCAGCTAATAATCCTACAGTTTGGCCGTCTGTACTGCGGGTACCTGGTTATGAAAATGTAGACCTATTAGCTGATAGTATTAAAAAAGCACGCGATCGCGGTCTACGAGTTTATGCTTGGGTATTTACCATGAATTTTGGTTATACCTATTCTCAACTACCTAACCGCCAAGAAGTTTTAGCCCGCAATGGCAAAGGTAAAACAACTCTCGATGTGATTCCAGATAACGCCAGTTTGCACAACCAATTGGGCGCGAGTCATGCGTTTCATACTTTCATCGATCCTTACAATCCTCAAGGGCGTCAAGATTATGCTGTGATGATCGATGAGGTACTCAAACGCCAACCTCAAGGAGTTTTATTCGACTACGTTCGTTATTTGCGTGGAGTCGGGCCTGACTCTGTGGCAGATGAGGTAAAAGATTTATGGATTTATGGTCAAGCTTCTCGTCAAATCCTGCTGCAACGTGCTGAAAATGAGGCGGGAAGAAAACTACTGAGACGGTTTTTAGATCAAGGGTATGTTTCTTTTGGGGATATTGCTGAAACTTCTTACGCAGAAACTCCTAAGTTGCAAAGTTTTTTTTCGCCCTCTGCCACAGGGAGACTTCCGAAAGGAGGCTCAGGAAAACAGTTGTGGGAATTGAGTGTTGCCCATGCAGCTCAAGGAATACTGGACTTTCTCAAGGTGGCGACTCAACCAGTACAACAAAGAAGTGTTGCTGCTGGTGCTGTGTTTTTCCCGGGTGGTAATGGCAGAATACGCCAGGATGGCTTCGATTCTCGCCTTCAACCTTGGGATCAATTTCCTACTTGGATGGAATGGCATCCAATGGCTTATGCTACTTGTGGCGATCGCGATCCTAGTTGTATAGTTTCTAAGTTGAAGAGAGTTTTGAGTATGAAACCTAGTGGAGTGGCT
The DNA here is from genome assembly GCA_022822685.1 of Trichodesmium sp. jk18x7bins.61. Lineage (GTDB taxonomy): Bacteria > Cyanobacteriota > Cyanobacteriia > Cyanobacteriales > Microcoleaceae > JAJEAQ01. The sequence continues at coordinate 2,557 of JAJEAQ010000727.1, read as the reverse complement.
GTTGTGCCTGCGATCGCTGGAGTTTGGGGACAACCTTTTACAGGCCGCCCTTCCTTAGAAATACAAATGCAAGCTGTTAGAAGAGCGGCTCCTGAGATTAACTCTATTAGTCATTTTTCCTACGACTGGCACAATATCGAAGAAACCCGCGAGCGGAAATCTTGCCGTTTACAGAAGTTTTGATGCTCCCGACGCTAAAGCATCGAAAGGAGCATAGTAGGTTGGGTTGAACAAAATGAAAGCAAACAAAACCCATAAATATGAAAAGCGCTGTAAATTCCTACCGAGTGGGTATTTATGAAACATTGTTTGAGGAAGAAATTGGAGGAATTCCGTGGGAAGAACCTGGCATTATGGCGGATTTCACAAAGGTAGACTACAAAAACAGCAGTAAGTATACCTAAAATTTGAGGAGTCATAGTACTGATAATTGTGGTCTATATTGATGAAAACCGCTATAATCCTCACCCCTCAATCCTTCCTTTAGCTACTCATGAACTACCCCACCCTGTAGACGGATGGGTAAGCACTCCCCTTTTACAACCCCCCCTGATGGTTGTGATATACCTTATTAAGTAGGATAATTATCTTATTGCTGTGGGTGGTTGACTCGAATCAATTGACCTCTTAATGTTTCTGCGGTAGAAATTGCATCATTAGTCCGCTTTGCTTGTCTGTGCCAATTTTTATCCTCTGAGCAGATCATGATACCGTAGTGGTCTCCCCTTGCCCAACAGCTTTGAATCCTGCAATGAGGTGATTTTTTATATCCTAACCTTTTCTTCTCAAACCAGTCATACCTAATGTAGCGATTCCGATTAAACCTAATATTGTAGAAGTTTCAGGTGCTTTTTCAATATCTACTGTCTCTAGAGAAACTGACCAAGAAGAATTATCACCATGTTGAGCCGTAAAAACACCTCCTAATGCAGTAATATCTCCTTCATCTTCAATATATCCAGTAATGCTATATGTGATAGAATCTCCGTTAGTATCTTCTACTCCTAAATCTGTGAATATAGCAAGCTCTCCTTCAGATTCAATATATTCAGTAATGCTATATGTGATAAAATTTCCGTTAGTATCTTCTGCTTCTAAATTTGTGAGAGTAAAAGCATAATCTTCTTCACCATCAGAAAAAGTGAAAAAGCTTTCGTAGGGATTATCTTCAGAAACATCTGAAAAATCATCTGTACCAACACTTACACCAGACCAGCTTTGAAAATCTTCTGTACCTGTGTATAAGATTGTCGAGTTTTCAATGGATGCTCCTTCTAGCGTCTGATAAAAGCCTAGGCCGGAGATTTCGATTCCGCCATTAAAAGTAGCGGCCTCTGCACCAGTAATAACACCCAGAGTAATCATGCCAGTTCCGACTGTAGCGAGTGCGAGTTGGTTGAAGTATTTAGTAATCATTTTTTGATCCCTGATTTGTTTGTCTATATTTTTATCATCTCCCATTTTCTTGGTTTTGATGGTGATCTATGAGTAAAATCACAGTGATTTTTTTGAGCTTGATAGAGTGAGTTATTCAGCCAAACTGAAGTGACATAAGTACGTTAATGTAGGTGACAAGTATCACTAAAATGTTGAGATTTTGATAGCAAACCGCATACTCCATCAAATCTATAGATAGCAAGCATTCAAGATGATATAGGTAACAAAATTTGTTCATCTACTTTACTTTACTGTTAGTGAATTATACCATTTTTTAAAAGTAATACTATGCATGGAAGCCAGGACAAATGACGATAAAAAGAGCTAAAGCTAATAAACACCATGGATTAACTCCAGCAAATAATATGCGATTAATAGAGAATTCAAGTAAAGCAATGTTTTTTGTAATTGGTATTACTCACTTTAGATAATACTGAAGAATCACCCAAGGATTTAATTATGAGTCAGCACCATTGCTAAAAATATAAGAGATGATGAAACTGTAGAATTCAAGGTTAATCATCATGCCTCAAGTTCAATTACTCCCCAGCGCCATCAACGAAATTATGGCTTCTGTTGCTGAGAGTTTTTATATAACTCAATCAGACCGTTATGGTCTTATGGCTGCTGTGTTAGATGATTCTATCAGTGAAGAAGAACGCTGTTCTGTAAATAGATTATTACGTTCCGTAGTCAAAGGAAAAGTGCAAGTAGGATGACTGTTTATCTATTGGCCTTTATCCAAATATCCCTACTTGTCTAATATGTAATTGTTGACCTTCATAAGTTTAGACACAGTTTATTTACATAACTTCTTATCTATATATTTTGACATTAAGATTTTTATATTTATTGAGATACTCACTCCGTGGCGCTGACGCGACAACGTGGGATTCTTCTTTGAGCCTGTCGCCGACATGTTTTAGCTAAAGCTAAAACCGATAAAACCCTACCCTTAAGGGCGGGGTTTTAATCGATTGCGGTATGAGCTGAGGTGATATTTAAACCCTGTGTGGACAGCAAACCTATCTTCTGAATTAGAAGTGCCCTCATTATAGTCTCGGGAGAGTTCTCTCTCACATTTCTCATGCATAATGCCATTCATGTAGCAAAGCTAAAC
>JAJEAQ010000572.1 GCA_022822685.1 Trichodesmium sp. jk18x7bins.61 | reverse complement strand
AAAGGAGTTGAGGATGTTTTAATAGCCTTAGAAAATCTGAATCAGCCAGATTTAAGATTGGTAATTGTGGGTGGTAGTCCTTATGATGATTATGACCGTCTATTAATGGAAAAATGGGGACGTTGGATCATCAAAATGCCTAAATATCCACCGACACTAATGCCAGAAATTGTAGCTGCTGCCCATATAATAGTAGTCCCTCAAAGAAATACTCCTGAAGCCCAAGCACAATTTCCATTGAAACTAACTGATGGTATGGCAATGGCTAAACCTATTATTACAACAACAGTAGGAGATATTCCCAAAATTGTAGGGAATACTGGTTATTTAGTCCCTCCTAGTTCTCCCGAACAAATTGCCAAGCAAATTCAATTAATATTTAATGATTTAACCGCAGCAAATACTAAAGGTATGGCAGCTAGAGAGAGATGTATTAAATACTATAGTATTGATGCTATGGCTGGTATTTTATCAGACTTAATTAAAATTTAGCAATTAGATATTAAAAGTAGTAACCATTGATAGAATATCCCCTAGCTATTTAGGCCAAAGGAAAATATAAGTGTATAAAAAAGATTTTATTATCAGATTTCTGGGTCGTTATCCTTTTAAAATTCTGGCAAATATTATATTAGGTTTTACTGGGGCAATATTTAATGGAGTTAATACAGCACTGATAGTACCTATACTGCTGCAAATTGCCGGGCAAGAAATTGATGTTAAAGAGGCTCCGGCTGTGATTAAGTCTTTACTATCTCCTTTTGAGGGAGTTCCGGAACAATATCAACTTCTGGTAATGCTTTTAGCAGTTGTATTAACTATTATTCTGAAGAATTTAAGCATATATTTAAAGAGCCTCTTGTCAGTAGCTTTCAGTCGCAGCTTATCAAATAGTATTAAATCTGAAATGCTGCAAACATTAATGGATACGGATTTAGACTTCTTCTCGAAGGTCAAAGTAGGAGATTTAGTCAAGCGTTTGGGATCAGATACCGCTCAATTTACCCTAACTGTTACTGCTTATATAAATTTAGGAAGTCAAGTAATAACTGTTTTCTTATTTGTGGGATTACTAATTTCTATTTCTTGGCAGCTAACTTTAATTTCTTCTCTATTGGTGACTTTAATAGCATTAATTAATCAAATCATAATTCATCGTTCCAAGAAGATTGGGCAGCTTCTAAATCAGGAACAAAAAACTTATTCAGTGAAGGTGATTGAAATTCTGAATGGTATTCGCTTAATCAAATCAGTAAGCACTGAACAGAGAGAATATAAACAAGTAAGAAAGTTAATGTTGTCTCTGGAAGATATAGCACTGAAAGCACAAGTCAATTCAGCATTAATAGCACCAGTTAATGAAGTGACAAGCATCATCACGGTCATATGTATTTTATTATTGGGTCGAACTTTCTTTTCTGGTCAAATCGAAAATTTTGCTGCTATCTTGCTGACCTATCTTCTAGTTCTTTTCCGTTTATTACCAATTGTCTCGCAAATTAATAATAGTCGCAATCAAATTGCTAAGGGAGCTGCTAGTTTTGATACAGCTATAGATTTATGGAGAAGAGATAACAAGCCAATTATGAACTCTGGCTCGATAGTTTTCAAAGATGTGAAAAGTAATATTCATTTTAACAAAATTTCCTTCTCTTATCCTGGTAATAGTAATTTGGTGATTAAAAATGTTGATGTTTCTTTGCCTAAAGGCAAAACTTTAGCATTAGTAGGAGGTTCAGGGGCGGGTAAGTCAACATTTGCTGACTTACTACCAAGATTTTATGATCCCACAGATGGTTCTATTACTATAGATGGTATTGATTTGCGTGAGTTTGATCTTCAGAGTCTGAGGAAAGGAATGGGGATTGTGAGTCAAACTACTTTTTTATTCAACGATACAGTCAGAAATAATATTATCTATGCTTGTCCCGATGCGACAGAAGATGAAATGATGGAGGCTGCTAAACAAGCTAATGCTTATGATTTTATTATGGAACTACCAAAGCAATGGGAGACTGAGATAGGCGATCGCGGTGTCATCCTTTCAGGAGGTCAACGTCAAAGGTTGGCCATTGCCAGATCTCTATTACAAAATCCAGAAATATTAATCTTAGATGAAGCTACCAGTGCTCTTGATACTGTTTCTGAACGTTTAGTGCAGGAAGCCATTGATAATTTAAGTCGCGATCGCACAACTTTAGTTATTGCTCACCGACTTTCAACAATCCAAAATGCAGATCAAATTGCTGTTTTAGAGCGTGGAGAGCTTGTAGAAATCGGGACTCATGTAGAGCTTCTAGAAAAAGAAGATGGTTACTATCATCGTCTGTATTCTATACAGTTTGGCGATCAGTCTCAAGCAGATAATTATATCAACCCGCAAATTATGGCCAATAGTTCCTATGAAGCTCGTGGCTTTCTCAACAAAATTATTGGCTCTCTAAGATTACTGGCTGATGAAATAATTGATACACCAGAAGAAAAAATAAAACTCACTGAAGAAGCTTTTCAGTCATCAGTTTCTCTGTTAAGAACCTTAGAAGTGTTTGAAAATCAGCTTATAAACCAGACTAAAGCTTGATTATAAAATTTTCAACTGAGCAAAATAATTAGTTATAGTAATACTCCTGTATTTTCCGATTCGATTGAGCTTATAGGTAAGTTAATTCTGTTGAACCTATTGACAGAATTTCAGGAGGGGCATCCTACCCCACAAATATTTAACATTTCTGATTTCAGACCAGAGCATTTGCCTCCTGAGGGAGGAACTCCGGTTGGCTCCAGGGGGAGTCGCTTTCCTTACGGAATGCGGAGCAAACGCTTTCAGCTTCTTCTAATCAGATTGTGATAGCAGGTAAACGGCTGGATTAATGAGGAGCAGTGTGCAGAATTGGTTACGCATGCTTAAGCCTACTCTCACACTGAAATTTTCATTGTGGGGCAACTCTGGGAGTCCGCTCAGTCTGGGTGAGAACTGTTCCCACTTCTCCAATATCCACTCCTGCAAAATTGGATTAACTAACTCTGGCGCTTCATCGTGGGGGCAATTTTAAACACCAGACAAAGGAATAAACTGCTCTACAGTTTTAAACTTAGCAAACTCCTTTTCCAATTCAATATCCTCCCAGGGATCTTCCTCTGGGGAGAGGAAGATCCCTGGACATCATGGTAATATTGGTAGTAAATCCTCTGCTAAAGGCCCTTGAGAGTAGGTAGTAAAAGCCACAAAAACATCAACTGCCCTCTCATCTTTTGCAGGTGTTAATAACAAATAAACTAATTCATCAGTGACAACTTCAGAACGTTTATATGCCTGCAATAGTATCCGTCTGGCAGTTTTCTTCGTTGCCAACTGGTGAAAAAATAACTGACTTATCCACTTAACTTTTAGTAATTTTTGTAGGATAATAGCTCCCTGACTGTGATACCAAGGCAGATTACTCCTTTTCCGTTCATGTAAAAGTCGCAAGGAGCAATTGATAATTCCTATCCCCAAAGCCAAATCGGGATGAGCAACTGCTGTCTGCATCACCACAATACAACCAATAGAATTTCCTACAAAAAAAGCAGGGCTACCAATTATTTCTCTACAGAAATCAGCAATTTGTTGGCTCCATGTTTCAAATGTGTAGGCAATATCTTCACTTGGGATTGGTTTAGCAGAACCACCAAAACCTAGCAAATCAATCGCATAACAGCGACAATTAGTAGCTAGTACAGGAATATTTTTGCACCAGTGCCCCCAGGAAGCACCAAAACCATGCACTAATAGTACAGACGGCCCTTGAGATCCTTGACTTTGGTAGGATATCGGCCCACCTCGCCATGTCCAAGTTTTAGGATCACTCATCAAACTTTGAATTTTTTTACCAGAAATTTACCATATCTGATTAGCCCTGTGTAAAGTTTTTAGTCCTTTACCGCCAATGCTACAAAGACGTCCTTAATCATAGCACCATTATAAGTAGGTTTGAATGTGGAAACCAAAAAGCGTGAAATACTTAATAGCTGTGGAGCAGGCTGGAAGCCTGCATACTATCTAGAATCATAAATTTGCTTAAGATGATAATTTGTAACCAGGAAGAAGAAAGAAGGTTAATTTAAACCGGAATTTTAACCCTAAAAAACACACTCCAAGAACATCAATTGGCAAGAGGCATGGAAGATACAAGATTTCGTATCTACCGAGACAAAAAAGGAATATTTAGATCTTATAAAATTTCATAACATTATTTTTATCCTTCTTTTTTCTTTCTTCTATGATGATTTAGCAATTATAATAATTATATAAATGTTGCTAGTTGTTAATTTATTAAATCTGAGAAGATTAGAATAGTCAAAATGTCAACAATTTACCCTAGTCAATTCCTGCCATTTATGGCTTCAGAAATTGATCCAGAGTATAGGACTGCTAAAGTAGCAATTTTACCAATTCCTTACGAAGTAACGACCAGTTATAGAAGAGGTTGTGTTCATGGTCCTTTAGCATTATTAGATGCATCTCAACAATTAGAATGTTATGACGAAGAATTAGACAGAGAAACTGGTTTAGCAGTTGGTATATATACCCAGGAACCTATTGCAAATACTCGTAATGGGAAAAAAGTTTCACCATTAGAAATGCTAAAAGTAACTCAAGAAACAGTAGAAAAATTAGTGAATGATGGCAAATTTGTCATAGCTATAGGTGGAGAACATAGCATTACAAATGGGATTGTTAAAGCTGATCAGCAAATATATTGTGATGAACAATTTACTGTAATTCAAATAGATGCTCATGGTGATTTGCGATATGAATATGAAGGTTCAATATATAATCATGCTTGTGTAATGCGACGAATAATTGAGATGGGATTACCAACAATACAAATCGGTATTCGTGCAATTTGTAAAGAAGAAGCAAATTTAATTAAGGAGAAATCTTTAAAAGTTTTTCGTGCCAGGGAAATAGCTACTCAGCCAGACTGGATGGAGAGGGTGTTTGCTAGTATTCCGACTCAACGAGTGTTTTTAACAATAGATCTAGATGGGATCGATCCTACATTGATTCCAGGAGTTGGTACACCAGAGCCAGGAGGATTAAATTGGTATTCTTTAACTGCATTCTTGCGGAGATTATTTGAATTACATGAAGTAATAGGCTGTGACATTATGGAGTTAGCCCCGATCAGTGATTCTGTGGTATCTGAGTTTACAGCAGCTAAATTAGTCTATAAACTGATTGGATATCAAGCATTAGCTAAAAGCTGGTATTAATGTGAGATATTATAGAAAAATATTTGTGTTTAGTAAAGTAATTTTTGACGGTAAATGAATATATGAGTTTAACGGAAATGACTGGAACTGAAATTAACAATTATGCACCAGATTTTGAATTGCTAGGAGTCGATGGTCAGGTGCATCATTTAACTAAATACTTATAAAAATTTCAAGTTGTTTGTGTGATATTCTTGAGCAATCAATGCCCAGAAGTAGATTTATATATTAACCGGATTAAAGAACTTCAAAAAGATTTTCAAGACCAAGGAGTAATTATCATCGGAATCAATGCTAATGATGGGACTATTTCTCCAGCAGATAGCTTTGAAAAAATGAAGGAATTTAAAACTACTAATGAACTGAATTTTCCCTATATTCGAGATGTGACTCAAGACGTGGCAGAAAGTTTTGGGGTGGACAAAACACCCCTGGCTTTTTTATTGGATCGGGAAGGTAAATTACAATATCGTGGCCAAATAGATGATAATGTAAATCAGCCAGAAGCAGTACAAGTTCCATATTTACGTCAGGCGATCGCCCAACTTCTGGCAGGTGAGGTAGTAAGTCCATCTACAACTCAAGCTGTTGGTTGCCCAATTACATGGCGCTAGAAATTGACTCAAAACTGTTATGGGAATCTCTATGGGATGAACGAAGCAGAGGGCAGAAGGGGAAAATTAGCGGTGGCTTGCATTCACCAAGCAATTGCAGTATTCTAGAATACCTTGATGCAATAATGACAGCTAATGGAACTGCAAAGATCATCTGGAAAGTAAACAGAACGTTTGGGGTAAAACTAAACCGACTATGTAGAGGTGTATTGACTCGTTCCCACAGATTAAAACTGTGGTCAGCAGGCGAAGAAACCTAGACTCCAAGGCTGCTCCACAAGGCAAGGCGGATTTATCCTATTACGTAGTATCCGTTGAGAATCCCTGTGACTTCAGTCTGGAGAGTTGTCAAAAAAAGGTGGTTATAGGTTAAGTCTAAAACCAGGCTCCTAAATAAGGCAGTTATGACCATCTTCAACAGACTCCAGTAGCCTACACTGAAAACGAATCTGTCAGTGATAGGTATATGAGAAAGCCTTAATCTATGTACTGCCTGGTGTTATCGTATTGTGAAAGCAACTTTAGTTGAGAAAATACTCACATCATGGGGACAGTTTATCAACGGGTTTTGCTCAAGTTGAGTGGTGAAGCCCTCATGGGCAGTCTGGGCTATGGCATTGAACCGGCAGTAGTCCAAGGAATTGCTCAGGAAGTGGCTGGAGTTGTGGCCACAGGAATTCAAATGGCAATTGTTGTTGGAGGCGGTAATATCTTTAGAGGTGTCAAAGCAGCTTCTAAGGGAATGGACAGGGCAACAGCAGATTATGTTGGTATGATCGCCACTGTGATGAATGCTATTACATTGCAGGATGCTCTGGAACAAGTAGGAGTACCGACAAGAGTCCAAACGGCGATCGCTATGCAAGAAGTAGCCGAACCTTATATTCGCCGTCGAGCCATTCGCCATCTAGAAAAGGGCAGAGTGGTTGTTTTTGGTGCAGGTTCGGGTAATCCATTTTTTACCACTGATACAACTGCTGCTTTGAGGGCAGCGGAAATTGATGCAGAGGTGATTTTTAAAGCTACTAAAGTCGATGGGGTTTATGATTGTGATCCACAGACCAATCCAGAGGCCAAACGATACGATTCCCTAACTTATGGGGAAGTATTAACTCAGGATTTACAGGTGATGGATAGTACAGCGATCGCTCTTTGCAAAGAAAATAATATCCCAATTATTGTATTTAATCTTTCGGTTTCAGGTAATATTTCTAAGGCGGTTATGGGAGAAAAAATTGGAACTATCGTAGGAGGTTGTGATGATTCTAGAAGAAATCGAAAACAAGATGAAAAAAGCAATTGAAGCTACTCAAAATAGCTTCAACACTATTAGAACTGGAAGAGCGAATGCTTCTCTTTTAGATCGAGTTATGGTAGAGTATTATGGGACTCCAACTCCACTCAAGTCTATGGCTAATATTAGTACGCCAGATGCCAGTACTATTACTATCCAAGCTTTTGATAAAAGTAGTCTCAACTTGATTGAAAAAGCTATTAATATGTCAGATGTTGGTCTGACTCCTAACAATGACGGATCTATAGTACGCCTCAATATACCCCCACTTACAACTGAACGTCGTCAGGAAATGGTGAAGTTAGCGGCCAAGCTGGCTGAAGAGGGAAAAGTTTCTGTGCGTAATATTCGTCGTGACGCTGTAGATTCAGTTCGTAAACAGGAAAAAAATAGTGATATTTCTAAAGATGAATCACGAGACTTGCAAGACAAAATTCAAAAGGTGACAGATAGATATGTAGTTAAAATAGATGAGTTACTAGCTGCAAAGGAAAAGGATATTACGACTGTTTAACACAATATTGAAAAGATCAATAAACAAAAGTCAGAACTTAAAGCCTTAAGAGTGCCAACAAATCAATATAGATAGACAAGATATTGACATACTCCTGAGGTGGTGCAGTTGGGAAAACGTGGGACTCTTCAACCCACTTATGAATTGCCGTTTATACAGAGGTGATGTCGGACTCCTGTTTAGAAGCAAATTCTAATAGATACACCTCCAACTTCTCAAGGGGAGCCTTAGTCTTCTTTGTGGAGGTGTTCGAATACTGATACTGACTTTGAGCCTGTCGCTCCCTGACTAGAGGTCACGAGACTTGCTGGCAGGCCAGTTAAAAATCGAGTATCTTGTATCTTAAAGATATAGTTAGGTTGGGTTGGGGGCTTTTAACTTTATTTAATGACAGGTGTTAATGACCCCATCATCTAGAGGGTGGGGCTTCTCTCGGAGTCAGCTAAATTATCAAAAATTACCAGGTATCAAGTTAGAAAAAATGTTTGATTGTATAATCGTAGGGGCAGGTCCGGCAGGAGGCACAGCAGCTTATCATTTGGCTCAGAAGGGACGTTCTGTTTTAGTCATAGAAAAGGAATCTTTGCCCAGAAATAAAGCTTGTGGTGGTGGGGTATCTCCAGCGATCGCTCAGTGGTTTGATTTTGATTTAACCCCAGCAGTTTCTCTCCTAGTCAACAAAATTCGCTACACATGGAAACTTGAAGACCCAGTAGAAGCAAATTGGCCTACCCCAATGTGGATGGTAAAACGGGATGTTTTTGATCATTTTCTCATCCAAACAGCTCAAGCACAAGGGGCTGAATTAAAGGAAAAAACAGAAGTTACAGGTATCGAATTTAAAAGCGATTATTGGGAAGTTAAAACAAATACAGAATCTGTCACAGGCCGTTATTTAATTGCTGCAGATGGAGCTAATGGGCCAATGACTAAATGGTTAGGTTTCAAAGAGTCTAAAAAACGGCAAAGTATGGTTTTTGAAGCAGCAGGAAATGACTCAAATCAAAAAGTTCACCTTGAATTTGGCTCAGTTAAAAATGGCAAGATCTGGAGTTTTCCTAAAGCAGATTCTTATTCAATTAACATTGCTACTTTTAGAGGAGGGGAACCCAAAAACCTATCCCCAGATTTGATGGAATATGCCCAAAAAATTGGTTTAACTGTAAATCAAAATCAATTATTGGAGCATCCGATTTCTCTATGGGATGGAAACAAAAATCTCCACACTGAAAATGCTTTGCTAGTAGGAGACGCGGCAAGTTTGTCAGATCCCTTATCTGCCGAAGGGATTCGCCCCTCGATTTTTAGTGGTGTAAAAGCTGCTGAAGCGATCGACCATGCCCTGGGAGGCGATGGAGATGCTTTGAAAAAATATACTCAGGTAATTAATGAAGAATGGGGTGCAGACATGGTTTGGGCTGGTCGTTTAGCAGGAGCATTTTATCGATTTCCAAAAGTAGCTTATAAAGTAGGAGTTAAGCTACCAGCAGCTACCGAAGTAATGAGTCAAATTCTCTGTGGAGAATTGCGTTATGCGGATGTTGCTAATCGGGCAATCAAAAAACTCAGTGGTAGTTTTTTACCAGGAAGAGGTTAGCTTTCCCAGGGAGAGAGCAACAGGTTGAAAATTTTCATTGTGGGATGAATTCTGTTGCAATGAAGTATGATCTGACTCCTGGAGTCAGCTAGAATGCCAACTGCAATAAAGAAGGAAGCAAAGAACCAATAGCATGTACTATTTGATTAGGCTTTTCTGGTTTTGGTGGATTTAAACGTAGTTCAATAATATCAATCAAGTATTGTGATAATTCCTCACCCTCACTACTACTTTTAGAAACAAAAATTTCACGAGCCTTTTCTGCATCTGAAAGAGCTGCATCAAGATTTCCTAGGTCAGCAAGAGCCATACTTCTAGCAAAATAAGCAGCAGCTAAGTCAGACTTCAAGGTAATTGCTTGGTTATAATATTTAACAGCATCTTTATAATGTCCGGCCTTAGCTTCAGCAATTCCTAACCGATAAAAATCTTCAGCTTCACCTACACTAGATGGCATTCCAATTACACCTAACAAGAAAGAATTTTTGAGGTCAACACCAGTTAAATTAGCTCCAGTTAAATAAGCACTTCTCAAATCAGTACCAGCAAAATTAGCTCCAGTTAAATTAGCTCCAGTTAAGTTAGCACCAAATAAACTTGTACCAGCCAGGTTAGCCCCGCTTAAATCTGCGCCACTTAAATTAGCACGACTAAGATTCGCCCCACTCAAGTTAGCTCCCTGTAGATTTGCTCCTTGGAGATTTGCCAATACCAATCCCACACCAGTCAATTCACAATTGGGACATTGTTTAGTAGATAGTAACTGTTGTGTATGTTGGGATTTTTCGGCCTTCCCAGGAGAAATTGGATAAATAGCAGTTAAAACTAAAGCAGTAAAAAAGAAGATGTTGAATTTCATCTTGATTGACTCCCTGGAAACACGGAGGATACTCTGGCGCTATGTTAGCACGAAATTGAGTTATATACCCCATTGCTGAACTTGAAGATTGGCAATTTAATTTTATCCTTCCTCCTGATTGCCTCCTCCTGCTCCGTTTCCTACAAAATGATGTGCAAACAACTGAAGTGACTTAAAATCTTCATAGTTTCCACCATCCGGCATGATAACTCCTTGAAGAGCTGCTCCCGCCAGATTAATATCAGAAATATTGGCACCCAAAAGACTAGCCCCATTCAAGTCAGCAGCACTTAACATAGCTTCTGTTAAATCTGCTCTCATTAGAGTTGCCTCAATTAAATCTGCCCCCACCATATCTGCTCTAGTCAGGTTTGCTCCAACTAAGTCAGCTTCATTGAGGATAGCCCGTCGGAAATTAACACCATATAGGTTAGCTCCATGCAAATCTGTTTGGCAAAGAATAGCTCTTGAAAGGTCAGCATCTATCATATTAGCCTGACTAAGATTAGCACGACTGAGGTCTGATCTGGTGAATTTAGCTTCTGTCAAATCAGCTTTGTTGAGTTTTGCTCCTACTAAAATAGCTCCTGACAAATTTGCCTTACTTAAATCAGCTCCCACTAAATTTGCTTGACTGAGATTAGCTTTAGCCAGATTTACTCGACTGAGATTTGCCCGAGTCAGGTTAGCACCGATTAAATCTGCTTCAAAGAGATTAGCACTTTCTAAGTTAACTTCCAACAAATGTACTTCATGCAAGTATACACCACTGAAATTTCTTTCTCCTCTTGCGTATTGCCTTAATAATTCTTCTATTTTCATAATTTGTTAATTCATACTTTTCTTTCAAATATACTTCCAACAGGATTAACAAACAGGATTTTATTTAGTTAATTTTGTCCCTTGAATAGACAAAGCTAGAGAAATAATTGGTAGTTCGTCGGTAGACTGGTAGCCTACTCCAATATGTAGAATCTCTCATGGTAGACAACCATAGGAGAGATTCTCAGGGCTGTGCTTTACCCTTGAAACAGTTATCATACCAAATACGTTATGATGCATGTACTTTTTCCAAATTCTCTATAACCCTCTTGCCTGTCGAGCCTAGGGAACGCCTAGGCTCGAGGCTGTCTGCGTCACTAAAGTCCACACCTTGTAAGCCCTTGACTTTCGTCGACGCGGGATCTCGGCTATGCATGCCTTGCTCTCTTAACAAAGACCCCGCCCGTAAGGGCGAGGTTTAAATAAAGCTCCTATCGCACGCCGGATTTAGTATCAGTTATCACTTTCAACTATTTCTTCTGAGCTACTTGTGTCAAGATAGGGGCTATCGAGAGTTAAATTGACGCGTTTGCTCCGTATACGGAGTTCTATCGCTAAACATCAGAGGGCAACTGTCAAAAAATCATCCTACTTAATTATCAGTTATAAGCCTCTATAGAAAGCATTTTTAGGAGTTAGATCATGTCCGGATAATTAGTGATAAAAAACCTTTTCCCTTCTAAGCTTTTTTTCCTTTCAGCATAAG
>JAJEAQ010000589.1 GCA_022822685.1 Trichodesmium sp. jk18x7bins.61 | reverse complement strand
GACTAACTCCTCTCAACCTACTTCCCTCTGCATGAAGCCCAGGAACCATACCCACTTGGGCCGACTGAGGGAGTCGCTACGCTTTCAGGTTGAACTTGTCGCCGATAGTATAGAGTGTCAAAAGTTTGGGTGAATGTTTGTAGGCAGATTAGACAGTAGAATCGTTGAGTGCCTTGACTTGTTTTTCTATGCTTATGGACTTTGTGATTACCACACAGAGGACATTCCATTGTATACGAATTATCTGGGTGACAATATTTTTACTTTAGCATTCCCACACTTTCTTGAGCCACTACTAAAAACCTTTTCCCCTCTAACCTTTTCTTCCCTTCAGCATAAGTGCCTTCTGCCCTCTGCCTTGCTTCTAGCAAAGTGTAAGTGTTCAACCGGACATGATATTACGCATTTTCTCAGACATAAAGTGCCTAAAACTCAGTCTAGGTAAATAAAAGACGTTATAAGGGAGCAAAATGGCTCAAACCCTCATCAGTCTTGGATTTATAATTCTTTGACCTATATTTCTCTTCTTGTCTAAATTTGAGGCTATTTTATGACCTTGTTTTTCTCAGTTCCATTAAGTCTTAGAGACTGTTTATAAAGCAAGTATTGAGAGACTGTTTGTAAAGTAAATATTAAGATAGCTAGAGTTTTGAATTCTGGTGGCCGGCGGCGGACAACTAAAATTTTAGTGAGTACGAGGACATATCGACCCCAGAGGCTCACCCTACCCAAGAATTTAATCTCAGTTTGACAAACAATCTCTGATCTACTCCTGAATCCCGATAGTGCGCGACTTACAATAACCAAGAATCAAAATAATTAGCAGGTGAAGAGACATCTTGAAAAATTGGAACTTGCTCTAAATTTAAACTTGGTAATTCTTCAATCATTTTTAGATCGTTTGCCCTGTCTACTAGGGGAAATGAAAATTGATAATAATGTTGGATAAATTTAGCTTTCTCTCTAATTTCTGCTTTGTTGCTCTGGCGCTCGCGAGTGCCAATCATAATAGTATTTCCGCCGCTAGTATGACAAATATAAACATAGGGAAATACAGTTTTTAGAGTTTTCACATACTCGGCTTCAAAACCATTCGCTTTTAATGTATTGACAACAATCACCCCAGATTTTGATAAACAGCGATCGCAAATTTGGTAAAATTCTTGAGTAGCTAAATTATAAGAAATATAGCCGTTGCCAAAAGCGACATCAATCATTATAATATCATAGCTAGTCTGCTGATTGTGTTGCTCCAGATATTCTCTACCATCTTGAATGGTCACTTTTAATCTCTCATCTAACTGCACACCGAAAAATTTCTCAGCTATTGACAATATATTTGCATCAACTTCTGTGCATTCAATGACCGCATTAGGAAAATAGTGGTGTAAAATTTTGGGAATACTACCCCCTCCAAAGCCTGCTATATAAATTCTGTTTGGTTGACTATCCCATAATAAAGCTAGCATCATTGCTTGAGTATAAGGAAAAACTAAATATGTAGGATTATTCAGATTGAGTATAGATTGAATCCAATTCATTTTTAAAGTGACTTTTTCCACTAATACTAACTGGATCATGAATTGAACTTTTTTTACAGTTAAAAAGTGTATGCCTGAAGGTTGAGAAAAAATCACTCCATCTGGTTTTTTATGCAGCCAAGAGACTCTTTGCCCCATCCCTTCTAAATTTTTAGTTTGCCAATATTTTTGATAATTCATTATCATAAAATTTGTTGTAATACTTTATAGCGCTACGCATTACAGCGCTTTTCAGTTGAGTAGACCACAGATTAGGGATGTTGCATGCTAAGTCCCTACAGCCCTGCCCTTTCAAAGGGTGCGCCGGGGGGATAATTTTATTTCCCACATTCCGCACGTCAATTTGTAAGATCAAAAGTAGTACAAAACACCGGCATTTACTAAATATTAATACTGCTGAAAAATATTCTGAGCAACTTCCATCAGGATGAAATTGTGTGGCAATTTTCAGCATTTGTATTTGAATTTATCCCTCTTTTTTCTTTCCCTTCTGCCTTCTGCCTTGACAATATATACTATATTATGAAGTGCATAATTGCAGATTATATTATACAATAGCTAGCAAACTCAACCAAAATAAATAATGGAGGTTATAAATGGACTACATGCAAGTACAAAAAAAAATAGCACCATCATCAATTCAATTGTCACAGAGCACAAGGCAGCCAATAGGCACAACGGCAAAAGAGGAGATAAAGGCAGATCAGAAAAAATCGCCAGAACCAGTAGAATTCAGAAGCATATTCACCCCAAATTCAGTAAGGGTAAAGGGAAAAACAGCCATGCAGACGAGAGTAAAAGAAGTAAATCCCCATGATGACGCCTCAAAAAACTGTTCAACTTAGACCAATTCCAGAAAATTTAAAAGCACCTTTAATAGAAAAACTCCAAAATGTCTTTAACCCTTTCGTAGAAGAACGCCTGAATGTAGTAGGAGGAAACGATGAGTCTGAAAATACAACAAATGAGGAAAAAAGACATTCTGAAAAATATAGTGGTTCCCCTAATTATTGGAAAGAGGGCGAATTGTTCGCTATAGAGAAAGATATCACTCCAGGACAAATACATCTAAAGAGGCGGAAGCAGTACTATGACTATTTAGAAACGGATGCAGCTATATATCTGGAAAATCCAGAAGATATCTATGAAGACGAAACTAACTACTCTACCGATCAATATAACCCTATAAAACAAGAAGCAGTACCGAAACTAAGCCCCAAAGAGTTGCAATTGCTATACTCCATACAAGATGGTGCAGCTAAGATAGCTCAGGGAAGTATAGAACATATAAGCTCTGAAGACGACACTATTTCCCACTTCTTTAGGGATCAATTAAACAAAATTAAAACGCTTGAGAGGATTATTAACAGTAGTAATTCATCTACAGATCTTAATTTGGAATTAAAACATACCAAAAAGCTGCGCGACAACTTAGCAATTCTTTATCACAGTTATATGCATCAGCTCAAACCCTCGAAATCTCTGAGTCAAGCTGCTCCTAGGAGTGGGGCGAGTGAAACTCATTCTACGGGTTTGGAGTCTGAGTTTACCGAAAAAGTTCGTGTGAGAGAACATTGGTGGCATCATTTGACTCGCTCTATACCTTCTTTCGCAAAAGCTCAATCAAAATACATAAAGAGCGTCAATGAGTTAATGAGTCAGAAGGTATTTAGAGGTGGGAAGATATTAGAACCAGTGGACTTTGAAGTAATACACAAGATAGCCAATTACCACCACCAAGAAAAAGGTGTATGGAGAGTCCGAAACCACTATGTAGAAAATATTCAAGAGCGGTCTTATTTAGAAAATGATAAAAAATACAATCTTGTAAATGAAAAGCAGTTCAATCTTCATATGCTTTTAGATAATGAACTCACCGCACCTTCAGATGAACTGTCCAAATTAGATGTTGTGAGACAACTATTGTACAATGAGTTGAAGGATGATGCTTTGAGAGTTGTTGGAACCGATACTTTAGTTGGTATGGAGAGAATTAAAGATATTCAAGGCTCTCTGACAACAAAATGTCTTAATGTAGTAGGAGAAGATCACAATGAGTCAAGTAGGAGACGAAAAGAAGAAAAGATATATTGTGCTATATTTAGTGGTTCACCTAATTATTGGATGGAAGAAGAATTTACAGTTCTAGATCAAAAACCAGAAGAAACAGATCAACTAGGTTTGACGGGTTCCATGAAAGTTCACGAGGCTGCCAATAACAGCTACCAGCAAAAAGGCGTATGGAAAATCAGAGAGGAAGATGTAGATCAGATCAAGAAAGAGTATAAAAATAAAGATGAAATTAAGTCCAATCTCATTCACCAAAGTTTGTTTAATCAGAAAAGGCAACTGGCCTTGCATAAATTGCTTGTGAATCATCCCCAGTTTCAGCAGAGCCAGCAGGAGTACCTGCAAGCGTGTAAAAATGAAGATTGGACTAAGTGCAAACTCATTCTCCTAAAATTGTCTATTCTGCACAAGAAAGTGAGTCAAAGCGAAGGTGTGACTAAGTCCAATCTCATTCGCCCAGATTTGTCTAATCTGGATGAGGAAGTGTATAAAAATAAAGATGTGATTGAGTACAATCTCATTCCCCGAGATGTGTTTAATCAGGACATGGAATTTGGTTTGAACTTCGCGATCATGTTGGTGCTAGGGAAACAGCAAGATATGGATAACTTAAAACGATCGAAGTGGGGTTACGAGACAACCTATTACTAAGATCATGTTGAGCCTGTCGCCGACATGAATCGGATAATTAGTGATAATAAACTTTGCTGACGATAAGCAATGTTTTATCTCCCAACCCCCCTTTGAAAGGGGGGGAGAAAAAAACTCTGTATCTTTAGCAATTGAGACAGTTTTTCATAGAGTGATTAATTTTTGGCGCCATTGGGGTTCAAAAATTTGGCAGAAATCGTCTACCAGGCAAAATAAAGCATCTATACCGAACATGGGAGTAAGTTGCTGAATAAGAGATTGTTTGTAGAATTCAGATTAAATTCTTGCGTATGGTGGGCCATTGGGTCAATATCTCTTTGTACTCACCATAATTTTAGTTTTCCACCGTAACCCACCAGAATTAAGCACTCTGGCTATCTTAATATTTGCCTGACAAACAGTCTCTAATTTGGTTATTTTTAGCTTACTACTCCTCCCTTTTTTTTATCCCCTACTCAGGTTTAGTTATGAAAAAAATCTGTTGTAATTAGAGGTAAAAGGTCAAATTCTTAACGAATTTATAATAGCGATCGCTCTCGAAGTGGTTGAAAATCTAGAAACCGAATCTCATGGCGACTGTTGCAAGTTTAAGAAAATTATCATTAACTCCGGCAATAATATTGGCAAAACAAAAAAATAGAAGTATATAAGCACCAAACACCATGGTTTCCAGCCGATTACTTTTCACAAATGATATAGGATTGCTAGAGCACTGAGTATATAGTTTTTGCAATTCATCCGTTGAGGCAATATTTGGGATTTGAGAAGCGATCGCCTCTAACAACTTCAAATCATTAATTCTAGAAATATCCGATAATATTCCCACAGTTTCATCACCAAACTTGAGTTTTAATCCCATTTCAATTGCTAATAATAACGCCTGTTTAATTTGAACCTCTTTTTGGGCTGCGAGTTCATTTCCAGTGGGAATCACATTCCCCTCAACATCACACCACCATAACCAAGTCGCATTAATATTTTCAAATGAACCATTCCAAAGCGTTAATCCCAAATTGACTCCAGGCAACCAATACAAGAATCATCTTTGAAGTTACCAAGGATGCGAGTTCAATACAATTCATACTTTAATAATGTACAAGCGATCGGACCATTATAAACAGCAATTCGACGAGAAGTTCTTAAGCCCACTTGTTTAGATAATTGTTTATTTCCTGTCAAAATAAATGCCGTCCAACCAGTAAAACGTTGTTTGAAAATATCTCCCAACAATTTATAAAGTTTACCCAACTCTTCTACCTCTCCTAAACGTTCACCATAAGGAGGATTACAAATAATAATTCCTTGAGCTGAAGGAGGTTCTAATTCAGATAAGTCTGCCTTCATAAACTTAATTTTATCAGCTACTCCACATCTTTTAGCATTAGTATGAGCTTGAGAAAGCACTTCTGAGTCGCGATCGCTTCCGACAATCATTGCTTTTAATTCACTTAACTGACTATTTTTAGCTTCTAATAATAAATCTTGCCAAGTCGATTCATCAAAATCACGCCAGTTCATAAAAGCAAATTTATTTTTGAACAATCCCGGTGCAATATTTAATGCTTTTAAACTTGCCTCTAAGGGTAAAGTTCCAGAACCACATAAAGGATCTAAAAAAGGTAAATCAGGAGAATATTCTGCCATCTCTAACAAAGCTGCGGCTAAAGTTTCTTTGAGAGGAGCAAATCCCATTGCCAGACGATAGCCTCGCTGATGTAAACTACTGCCAGAACTATCTAAGCTGAGAATACAAGTATTTTTTTGAATATGAGCATTAATCAATATATCAGGATTTTTAGTATCAATATTTGACCGATAGCGAAATTTTTGAATTTGTTGCTCAGTAATTGCATCTTTAATTTGTAGGGCGGTATAATGAGTATGCTTTAGTTTTTCATTTCCTCCTGTGCAGTGAACTGCTAATGTTTTCTTAGGAGATATATAGTCTTGCCAAGGAATTTTTTTTACTTCTTTATAGAGTATTTCTCGGTTCACACATCGGACTTCTGCAATGGGAACTAATACTCTAAAAATAGTTCTTGCCCAAAGATTAACCCGATAAAGCAACTTCTGATCGCCTGTAAAGCTTACCCCTGTAAATTCTGGACGAATATTTTTAGCTCCTAGAGTTTCTAGTTCCTTGGCAGCAGTAGCTTCTAAGCCTTTAGCAACTGTGGCATAATATTGATTCATTTTTGACAAAGTTTTATTATTCTTTAGATGTAACACTCCTATTTTAGTTATAAAAAAATCTCTTTAAATTAGAGGTAAAAGGTCGAAATCTTGACGAATTTATAATAGCGATCGCTCTCGAAGTGGTTGAAAATTTAGAAACCGAATCTCATGGCGACTGTTGCAAGTTTAAAAAATTATCATTAACTCCGGCAATAATATTGGCCAAAAAAATAGAAGTATATAACCACCAAACTCCATGCTCTTTAATTAAATTATCATACATAATCCGAATTGCTGGAGTGATCGTCGAGTCTTTTACTGTTTGTAGATAGTCACGAAACTTGTAGTCACTTGTCCACCAAACCAGTGGTAATAATTTTAGTTCCTCATACATACTTATATAACACCCATAAATAACATGCATAACCAATATTGTGAGCCTTTAAGATTTTAGCAAATTATGATGGGAGTTTTTTCAGATTAGTAACACTGGGGTTTAAGGTATAGTCTTCATCTTGCTGATGGGGTTGAGAGTCTTCGGCAAGATGTTATAATTCCTCACACAAGTAATCTCTGGAGCGATATTGATGCGTTAATTGAGAATGCAGTGCAAATTACACTTAGTCCATTGAGGCGACAGACTATTGCCATGATTGTTAGTAGTGCCTCAAGCAATGATCAACTTGCTCATATCTACTGGAAAAAATATTTACAGCCTCGACAGCAAGCCTTTTATATTGTACTTGAACTAGCAAAAGCTAGAAATGAAATTCCAGCAGATTTAGCTCCAGCTCTAGTCTTTGATACGATGAGTGGAATTATGCTTTATGGCTTAATCTTTAAAGCCACCTCTGAGCCATGGAGGTGATTCTCAAACAGAACTAAATTCTAATTCCACAGCCGAGTGTCGTATCACTCAGTATATAGTTTTTGCAATTCATCCGTTGAGGCAATATTTGGGATTTGAGAAGCGATCGCCTCTAACAACTTCAAATCATTAATTCTAGAAATATCCGATCATATTCCCACAGTTTCATCACCAAACCTGAGTTTTAATCCCATTTCAATTGCTAATAATAACACCTGTTTAATTTGAACCTCTTTTTGGGCTGCGAGTTCATTTCCAGTGGGAATCACATTCCCCTCAACATCACACCACCGCAGCCAAGTCGCATTAATATTTTCAAATGAACCATTCCAAAGCCTTAATCCTATATTGACTCCAGGCAACCAAGCATCATTTTTAAGAATATAAGAATTAGTTTGAAGTTGAAATACTCGCAGCAAGGTTTTACCTAGTTTTTGTAATGGATCATAAACAACATAATAAGGGATTCGTAATTGTTCATAATCCCTGAGTTTACTGCCTAATTCATTGCCAGGAGCCGGAGAAACAATTTCAATGACTACATCTGGAGCTTTGCCAAATTCCCAGAATAAATAGGAGCGGACATTTCGTTCCCACCACTCTTGAGGCCTAGTAATATTCAGACTTAAAAACACATCAGGGACGATTCCTGAATCTTCTACATGAGGGAATAAACCAACATTGGCAGCAACTAAAACAGGAGCATTAACTCCTGTTTCCGCACCACTATAAAATACAGTTGTGAGTAGACGCTGTTGTTTTTCATTGATAAAACTATCCAATGGAGTATCATCCTCCAGAATCATGTGACTGGGATCTGGATTTTCCTGGGGCAGAAGTGTAACTTTTTCTGACATAATTACCTCCAGATTTTTTGTTTAATGATTTTATTTATTATTATAGGATTTATGCAACATAAACTGTTTTCCCCATGACATATTTTTTGGTAAGTTGTGAAGTCTTAGCGCCTACTAAACAAATTTTCCTTGAGCAACCATCACAACTTTTCCGCCCACAAATACTTCTATTTATCCTGCCTTTTTCTCTGCCTGTAACAACAGCAGAGAAGGTCGATTAATCTCATATCCTTGTTCTACCTTAATATCAATTTTCGCTGCACTAAAATAATTATACTCAGCCAAATATCCTGCTAAACAACCATTAGCGCTGCCCGTTGCTGGAGCTTCTGTAATTCCTAAATATGGTGCCAACATTCTCACACTTAAATCATCAATATTATTGTATGTCTCTGGACAAAATATTAAAATTTATGTCGCTTTTGCTGTTTGAATAAATTGATAGTACTTATCCAAATTTACCTGAGCTTTCTTCAATGCTGCCAGAGTTACGGCACAATTACAAAAGGTATCCCTGTGGAAACTTCCTGAATAGGAAACCTGGTATCAATATCATCTACCTCGATATTTAATACCTCAACCAAAGTTTCTATTTGATGTTTTTGAGCAAAAGTTGGCAGATTTTGAAACATCCACAAAACTTCTCCTTTCCAACTCACTGGAATTTGCCCTACTGCTAGATTCAAAGTTACTTTTTCAGCCGTACTTTTAATAATTTATCGCTGAATTATGTAAGCAGTTCCTAGTGTTGGGTGTGACGCGCAAAAGGCAATTCTTTAGCCGGAGTAAATATCCGCACATCATAACCACTATTTCTTTGTTCTGGAGAGATAATAAAAGTAATTTCTGAATAATTCATCTCTCTGGCAATTGGCAACATTTCATCATCAGAAAGATTTGCCATCTCAGAACCCATAAATACAGCTAGTTGATTACCTGTATATTTAGTTCCAGCAAATACATCTACAATATAAAAATCCATATTATTTTGTTAGCTTTGCTCTCAGACTTCTGGTAGGAATAATACCATGTTCGGTAAAACACTGAAACCGTAACGGAGCCATCTATATATCAAGAACAGATTCAGGAATGCCGATATAATTCTAAATAACTAATGGAACTTAGACAAAACAGTGTGATCAAATAGCCTCAAACTCAGACAAGGAAAGGTCTTTATGTCGAAAAGGTATAAATCCAGGACTGATAGGGGTTTTCCTGCGGAATACCGAGCTAACAGTCATTTTTAGTTCTTTTACGTCTTTCTCTTGTCTCTACTGACTTTCAAGCACTTTATCGCCTATCAAATGTCTAAGTACAACTAAGCTAATTGCACACTGTACCTCTGAGATCAATTTTCACAGCTTGTACTTCTGTAGTAATACCTTGATTTTTCCAAGCATCAGCCATCGCTTTGGCTACTGTTGAAGTGGTTGGTGAATTTGTTAGTGCTAATAAAGTCGGGCCTGCACCACTAATCGCAATTTCATAAGCACCAGCATTTACAGCAGCTAATCTGACTTCTTCATATCCTTTAATTAAAGATTTACGATAGGGTTGGTGAATTTTATCTTGCATTCCCGCTTTTAACCAATCTCCATTACCCGTTTCTAAACCTCTTAACAAAATTCCGAAATGGGCACAATTAAATACGGCATCAGCACGACTAAATTCTTTTGGCAATACTTGTCGCGCTGCTTCTGTTGAAAGTTCAAAATCTGGAATTGCTACTACTGGTACAATGTCAGGATGCAAAGGCAGATCGCAAACTGCCCAACCACTTGAAGTCGAAGCCGTCAGGCGACAGCCACCGAGTAAGGCAGGTACAACATTATCTGGATGCCCTTCCATAGCGATCGCTAAGTTCATCACTTCCGTCTCGCTTAAAGGATTACCTGCTAGTTGATTTGCTCCCACTAATCCTCCAATTATTGCTGTCGCTGAACTTCCTAATCCTCTGGCTAAGGGTATGCCTAAGTCTATTTCTATTAATACAGGTGGAGGATTTTTGTTGATATGTTCATATAATTTTACAAATGCTTGATAGGCAAGATTGCTCTTGTCTGTACTGATTTTAGAGGCTTCTTTGCCAGTGACGATAATTTTTATGGTTGTGGTATCCGCAAGAGAAAATTTTAAGCGGTTATATAAGGAAAGGGCGACACCAATGCAGTCAAAACCAGGGCCTAAATTTGCAGTAGTTGCAGGAACAGTAACAGTGACAGAGGTAGTTTTCATCATTATTGTTTTAATCGTTAAACTGGTTTGTATAGAATACTGATAATTTTTACAGTTGACAAGACTATGAAAATAGACCAAAATTTTCCTTTTCCTAAAGATGAAAAACAGCTTCCACAGCAACTTCGCCATCAAGTCATTACTGAAGCTCAATTTCACACTATTGAATATGTAGCTGGCGTTGATGTTGGTTATAGTGATTCTGATGGGATTACTCAAGCCGCAATAGCAGTTTGAAATTTTCCCAAATTAAAATTACAAGAAAAAGCGATCGCTCAACGCCCTACTTCTTTTCCTTACATACCAGGGTTATTATCTTTTCGAGAAATACCTACTATTTTAGATGCTTTAGAAAAGCTCAATATTACTCCCGATTTACTTCTGTGTGATGATCAAGGATTAATTCATCCCCGCCGGGAGTAGCTTGTCACTTAGGAGTTTTAGTCAATATTCCTAGTATTGGTGTGGGTAAATCTCACTACATTGGGGAAAATGAGGCGGTTGGTTTAGAAAAAGGAAATTGGCAGCCATTAACAGATAAAAGAGAAGTCATTGGTGCAGTTGTGAGAACTCGAACTGGAGTTAAACCAATTTATATTTCAATTGGTCATAAAATTAGCTTGACAACT
>JAJEAQ010000319.1 GCA_022822685.1 Trichodesmium sp. jk18x7bins.61 | reverse complement strand
TATCTTAATATTTACTTTACAAACAGTCTCTTAGAAAAGATAAATTTAGCCACAGCAAAAGGTGTTATTGCTGTTACAGGTGATGAGATGTTAAATCTAGAAGTAGCATTAATGGCTTATGCTATTAATCCAAATATTCGTTTAGTAATCCGCACTTTAGAACAACGTTTTAGTGATAATTTAGCAAAACTTCTACCCCATTCTACTTTTATTTATACTTCGGCTGTAGTAGCAGGAGCTTTTGCGGGAGTAGCATTTGGAGAGAATATACTAAGTTTATTCTCTATAGAGTATCAGACAGTATTAATAACAGAATATGATATTGAAACTGTAAATACTTTAAATGGATTAATTTTAGCTGAAATAGTTTACGGTTATGGAGTAGTACCGATCTTATATCAAAAGCAACCAAACGAATCAACGTTAATTCCCTCAGATGGTATTAGACTTGCTATCGGCGATCGCCTAATTGTTCTGGCTACAATTAATGGTTTAAAACGGATTTAAAATGGTGAAATCAAGCAATCTACGTGGCAAGTTTTGATTGAAACTGCTCCGTCAGAATATGCTATATTTCAAGGAGCAAATGAAATTGTTGGTATTTCTGGATGTAGCATTAATGAAGCTCGATAATTAATTAATAATTTGCCAGGAATATTACCAAAACTACTTTATAAACCTCAAGCCCAAAGATTAGTCATAACCATGAAAAGAGTTTTTATTCAAGCTCGATTAATACCAGCTTGAAACAGTTAATAGTTATCAGTTATCAGGCCTATGGTGGAGAACTAAAACCAGCCTCTGGCATGTAGCGAGATGCCGTTAGTAAAGAAAACGCACGTAAGGATTCAAGTATCTCAAACCCAGTTATAGAGAGACTTATGAAAACGAATGATTCAGCAATTTAACAGCCTTATTCTCAATAATGACGAAAATAAAGGCTTGTAGCAATCTATAGTTGAGAAGAGGATGGAGGGGGCAATTGCTGGAAATGCTTATCCATCAAGATGTATAGGCTTTTCTATAGGACATGAATCATTGCAAATGCACAGTCCAACAAAGCAAGATTATTTTATTCTTCTATATTGATTATAGAGAGAAAGTATGGGAGAATATAAACCTTTTATTTTTAGTGTCAATTTTCAAACGATGAAGGCTCAAAATACTGAACAATAATAATTAGAAGATTTTTTATTATTAATTGATTAATTATATTCTTATAAATTGAAAAAATGCTATTTTTGTCTATTTGACTAAGTGTCTCATTAGGTGAAAAATAATTCATAAATTTATAACAGAAAAATATTGAATATATGTATGATATAGAAAGAACTTAATAGCTAGAATTAACTCTATATTCCTCAATGATAAAACTCTTAATTACTATTTATTTTCTAACCATGTCTACCGATAACCGTAAACAAGTACGCCAGGTTATAATCATCACTTTACTACTTAATTTAATTGCATTGTTGACAGGTTCCCTCAGCTTATTTGCTGATGCTTTACATAGTATTACTGATAGCGCTAACAATATTTTAGGACTAATCACAAATCATCTTGCTACCTCTAAAGCAGATCGCGAAACCCCTACGGACACCAAAAATTTGAAGCTATTGGGGCTTTGGGTATTGCTGTCTTCTTGAGTATTGCTTGTTTTGAAATTATTAGTGGAGCAATAGAGCAAATAGTCAGAGGTACTCAAGAAGTTGATATTTCCCCGTCTGTACTGTGGATGTTGGTGATTGTGCTTGGAATTAATATTTTCGTAGCTTTTTATGAACGTCGGATTGGGAAAAAATCGGCAGTAGTATTTTAATTGCTGACTCTCGCCATACGATGAGTGATATCTAGGTGACAGTTACTGTCATAGCAGGATTAATCGGTGTTTGGCAAGGAAATTTTTGGAATCTAGGTATTTTTCATTGGCTAGATGTGATTTTAGTTTTCCCAGTCGGCTTATTAGTGTTTCGTAGTGCTTGGGAAGTTTTGAAGGAAAATTTACCTTAGTTAGTAGCTCATATGGCAATTGCACCGGAAGCTATTCATGCGATCGTTATGCAAGTTCCACGAGTAGTTAATTGTCATGATATTGCTTCTCGGGGAGTTTTTGGCCGTCAGGTGTTTATTGAAATGCACATGATCGTTGATGCTGATGATGTAGAAATTGCTCATCAAATTACCGAAGAGGTAGAAGCCCGTTTACAAGAAAGGTTTCATCCCGCTAGAGTCGTAATTCATGTTGAACCACCTGCTTATAAGTCAGAAAGTATTTCCTATGAATCTTAGAGTCCAATCTATCACCATTAAAAATGTAGAGTCTGGATGATATTTATGTTAAGTTATTATTATATCATATTTAAAATTTGTTGTCAATAAAATCAATGATCATTCCGGAGCATAAAATTATTGGTTGTTGAAAAAGTTGAGTTTTCCACAGTGAAATAATAGTTTTCCACAAGATTTTCCACAAAGGTTAAGGTTAGGTTAGAAGCTAAAATATTAATTATTTCAGGTTTACCAAAAAGTGGAGTTGAAAGCCTTGTTCGTTTGTCGTATCTGAATTTGACAAATTAACCATAATTCTTCAATAGGAACTATGAAATCAGAACGTTGTATCACCCACCTTCAACACTTCAAGATGTAGCGCTCAAAGCTACATAAATCGAAATCGGAATCACCAGTAACAAATTCTTGTATAGAAGATAAAAAAAGTGATGCTCAAAGTATTGTTTCTGAAAAATTAGTTATCTATACCAATTTTCAAATTAGTTTTGTATATCAGAGCGATGGTTATGATTGCAGTGGGAGTGCTTTTTCAGTTTGATTACAAAATGCTACGTTTTGCTCCAATTTAAAGTGTTCCAAAGAATGATAGCGATCGCCTTTTCAGAGAGTTAAAAATACTGAAGCATTTACCAAAGAATGCAAAACCGACAGTATTTTTCATCGCTCAATATAGTATCTGTCATAAAGACTTATTTCCAGAGTTCAGAAGCTACGAATATTTTAAATATTACACTACCGAATAATCTCAGCAATCAAGAAAAAATCCTTACCGAAAATAGCCAAAGCAGTGGGGTTCAAATCTGGGCAATCATTGCATCTAGAAATGTGGCGTTGGTAAATCAAGAGATGAAACTTGAACGGGCTATCACCCTCTGATAGCCTCAAATACTTCATGATCTTGTGTAAGGGGTGTCACCCCCACAAGACAATCATCTTTCAAATTGCCAACGCCAAAAATGTTATAATACCAACCTATCAGTAACGCCAAATTGTTTCGATGTAAATATCCATTCAAATAGTAGGAGTTAGAATGTATTACAGCCAACAACTATCAAAAAAAGTATCACTCATTATCGGCTCAACCCTCAGAAGTAGCAACAGAGTCTCCACTCAGAGTTATGCTCCTTTATCGGAAGTAGTGCAAAGAGCCCAAGAACAGCCAAACCTTGTAAGTAATGACGAATGGCGGCAGCTACATAGTGCAATCGGAACAAGAGTAGTCAAGGAACTATTAGCAGGAAAGTCAGAGTCATGGAAGCCAGAATTTCAGAGTATATCTGAGAAACTTGAGAAAGTATCAAAGTCAGAGGAACAGGCCAAAAAATCAGAGTTGAAAACGCCTAGGGAGGAAATTTCTGGCTCCCAACCAGGGGATGGTAAAAAAGCAATTGCAATCAACAATACGAACACAAAATGTGTGCAAAGAACAATAGATGAAATACCTGAATTTCCATATGTAAATGCTAAGGTAGAAGAATACAATCAGAACGAAAACACTCCTGACAAAGATTACGGAAAACTGATAATCGATCTCGAAGAAATATTGGAAAGCATCAAGAAGGAGATAATAACACAGAAGACAATCATAGCTGTAAATAATTTAAAACGTAGTATAAAACAGGAAAAAAGGCTACTTCAGAAGAAGGGTTTCGAGAAAGCAAAGGATGAACACAAAGAAGACAGAAAAGTATTATATGATCTGATCGAAGCAGGAGCAAAAGAAGATGAAGTCGATATACGTCTGAGAAATTCACAGGAGTGGATTAAGAAAGGATGGGCAGGGACAAAACTCTATGCTTTGACTCTAACAGGTGACTCTTATGCAAGAGTGATCAAGGCAAAAAAAAATCCTGATCAAGAAGAGGCATTCTTCCCTACAGTGGGTTTTCAATCCCCTGGAGATATATACAGTGCTCCTGTATGGTACAACGAAAATGATTTGTTCGCAAAAAAAATGTGATGTTTCTCGACAAAAAAATAGAAGGCTTTCGTGATATTTGTAATAATATCTATATTGCCAACCCCTCAAAATATCTAAAAAATGATCTTGAAGACACGCTGAGACATGAAGTGCAACATCATGCTGACAAGCACCTAGGAATAGAAAATATATCTGGCTTCAAAAAGTTGATAAATGCTCACCACCAGTTCAAAACAAAAGAAGAACTTAAGTTTCTCGGAAAACGTTTCAAGGGTGAAAAGGCTTTCATATCTTATAAGACGGAATACCGAGCTTATTATTATCAGAAGCCCTAT
>JAJEAQ010000274.1 GCA_022822685.1 Trichodesmium sp. jk18x7bins.61 | reverse complement strand
TCCTTAGCGGGTAGGACTGACCTTTGGTTTCACCCACATTCTTATCTCAGTTATCCGCCATGTGTGGGAGCACATGGGCTGGACTCTAGTCATACGTCCTTGGTTGCCAAGGATTCCTACTAGAAACGACTCGCACTATCTCATATCATGTCCGGCTGATAAGGTGATAATTAAGTATCCGTAGTTTGAGGCCAGCATAAATCAGGTTAACCCCTAAACAAATTAATGACTCTCGTTGAAAAAAGGAGAAGATGTATTCAAATTTCTGCCTCACTCCCCTATTCCCCTGCTATCTTAATCATCACTGTATAACCAGACATAATATTACCTATAAAATACCCATCCTCCTCATCTCTTCAGCAAGAGCATCTATAGTGAAGCGAATTTGCTCCTCTGTATGATTACAAGTAATAAAAAAGCGTAGTCGGGCTGCATTTTGTGGTACAGATGGGTAAAACATGAAAGGTACATTAATTCCTCGCTTAAATAAATTTTGAGACAGCACTACAGACTTTATAGATTCACCAACAATAATAGGTATCACTGGAGAATCTTTACTCATACCAGTATTCAGCCCCTGCTCACGAGCACACTCCAAAAATAGTCGAGACTTTTGTTGCAATTGTGTCACCCTTTGAGGCTCCACCTTCAACAGACGAATCGTCGCTAATACTGATGCTGCATCCGGTGGGGAAATACCTACACTATAGACAAATCCAGGAGCAGTATATTTCAGATATTCTACTAATGCTTTACTACCGGCAATATAACCACCGCAACTAGCGAAAGACTTACTTAAAGTTCCCATCCACAAATCAACATCAGTAGGGTTAACACCAAAATACTCACTAATACCACGACCATGCTTTCCGATGGTACCAATAGAGTGGGCTTCATCTACCATGATCAAAGCTTTGTGATTTTTCTTAACCTCTAGAAATTTCGGTAGTTCTGGAATATCACCATCTGTACTGTACACACCTTCAATCGCAATAAGTACCCGCTTGTAACGGTGACGGCGATCGCGCAATAACTTATCTAAAGCTTGCCAGTTATTATGAGGAAAAGCAATAACAGTTGCTCCCGATAACAAACAACCTTGAAAAATACTATTGTGACTCTTTGAGTCATGCAGAATCAGGTCATTTTGTCCAAACAAATGACTAATAGTAGTAACATTGGTAGCATGACCCCCTACATAAACAATACTATCCTCAACACCAATAAAATTAGCAATTTCTCTCTCTAAATCCTGATGTAATGGCTTTTCGCCGGATAATAACCTACTGGCAGAAACAGAAGTACCATAATGGTCAATCGCTTCCTTAGCAGCATTAGAAATCACAGGATCGCCACACATACCTAGATAGTTATAGGTAGCATAATTCACCAACTCCCTACCACCAATAACTGTAGTATTATTATTAATCCGTTCTTGAGGAATAAAAAACGGATTGCCAATACCAGTAGCATTTATTTCTGCTAATTGCTTTTGTAACTGTAGATATTCTGGGTAGAGTTCAAAATTATAATACTCCAAAGGAATATCTTGCACTTTAACCGTTGGATGAGAAGTTGAGATTTCCACCTCATCTTCTATAACAGGTATTTCTGCTAGAGACTCTGATTGTCGATGCAGATTAGGTCCTGTATCCTGTGAAGTATCCTCTACCAAATATTCAGCTAAAGACTCAATGGTGGGATAATCTAACAATAGAGTAGGAGGCAGCCGTCGGCCTAGGAGATTTTCTAATTCTCCAGAGAGATTAACTACTTCAATTGAGTTAAGACCATAATCAATAAAATCCCGCTCCATATCTATCTCATGGATATCAAATTCTAGCCGTTCCGCCAATTGGGAGACCAACCAAGACTTAATAGTTTCTATCCCTAGAGATGATTGTGGGACTTGCAACGGAGAGTCTTGATCATTTTTCACTAAAGACAGATGTTGGCTGTCTTGCTCATTCAAAAGCTGGTTCAACAGTTTCATTGTTCGCTCCTGCACCACAACATTAAAATTGCTTATCACTCAGTTTTTTTCTAGTAGCTTGTAGGTAATACCACAGACTAGAGTCAAAAAGTCCCGTGGGAAAATTCAGAAACAAGATTTCTGACTTATTGGGAGCAAATTTTGACTTTTGACAATTACCTACATTAAGGTAGCAACTATTTCAACTGGTTGACCTCCGAATTGGGGAAGGCATGATGGTTATTGTGTAATTATCTTGACATACTCCTGACGTAACGCTGAGGCCAAAACGCGGGATGATTCGACTCGAGTTGACCGCATCGTGGTTTTGACGGAGGTAATGTCCTCCTTATGTGTTCATAACCATCCTATTATCAGAACCGTACCTGATTTTGTCAAAGATTAGTGTGTTGGAACAGAAACGCAAGTCAATAGTCAAAAGTTAAAAGTAAAAAGTGAGATTGTATAATCTGAAAATTTTGTCAGTCAAAATTTTCAGATTATAGCGGTTCGCTCTGGCGTATTTACACATTATTTTTTGTACAACCTTTCTAAATTGCACTCTGGGCGATAAGTTGTAAATACCTGAGCACACAGCACTATCTTCAAACTTACATTCCGCACTTCAATTTGTAGTATTAAAAGTAGTTAATAGTCAATAGTTTGAAAGTCAAGTGGCTGAATGGCCGGAATTAGTCATTGGTAGAGGCAAAAATTGGCCAAAATTTTCGCCTGGTTCTCCGACTCCCAACAGCATTTATACTCAATAAAACCTATGATTTTTGCTACTCACAAGAGAAAAAATCAGCTGAACATCAACAACCTTCTGCTGAGGCAACAGGCAAGAGGCAAGAGGCATCAGTGCAAGCATCTTGCTTGGGAGAAGAGGGTATGAATCCTCCACTATATTTTTTGAAAATTAGTGGTGGGCGTTTTTGCCCTTCCCAAACATGAAGGGTGGCGCTTTTTATCCCCTACTATACGCCTTCCCTATTGTCTGTTGCCTTTTTGCCTTTTTGCCTTTAAGAGCATTTATACTTCAATCCTCGCCTCTTGATTCTTGGCTTTAGCTCTCTCTGCCTTTCGGAAACATACTACATTTAGCAAGTTCCTAATCTAGGATAAATACCTACTCTTGTTTCCAACTTTTATGTACTACATTTTGTCCGCCGAATGTAGGTTTAAAAGAAAGTGTGAAATTATTCGAGTGAATTGGTATTTGACACTCCGCGGAATAAATCCACACGGATTCTTAAGGGTCTCAAATTTGACGTGATTTTAGTCCGACAAATTTTACCCTTAATGGCATAGCCAAAGATGCCTCTAGTCTGTCTGGGGTAAACCCATTCAGGTTATTTGCCAATATTGGCAGCCCCATTACAGTCAGCATTTATTAATTTTCCTTGCTTAGTTTTGTACAAACCGCTACCACACCACTAAAACTATATTCCCTTGGATTATCAGCATTGTAAACAGGTATTCTATCACTGTCTAAAAAACTAGCTTTAGATGTATAAGACTCTTCCTGCTCTACATAAGTTAATCCATACCTTTCACACATAGCTTTTAGTTTTAATCTCAAACTCTGGTGTGGTATTTGTACAAACTTTTGGTGAGTTTTTTTACCTAAATTGATCTTTTTTTTCATCCCTGGATTAACACCGACAACAATAGTAGATATTTTGTTTTCAGTACACCAGTTGATTAAATATCTAGCTGCTTTGTTTAAGTAATCTCTAACTTTATTGTTTCGATTCAACCTAATACTGACTTGCTTTTTAGTAAAACCTTTAATGCCTTGTTTGTCTTTACTAGACTCCCATCTAGCATTTTCTTTGTTGTACCACTGGTTAATTGATTTCAGTTTTCTACCGTCTCAAATAAACGATGACCAAGTATTTGATACACAGGTGGCTAGATGATCTAACCCAAGGTCTATACCTAGTGCATTGTCAGATTTTACTTCTGGTTGTGGTTCCTCTTCTGTAAGAAATTCAACTTCAAAAAACCTAGGGTCAGATCTAGGAATTATCCTTACTTCCTTTAGATTTTTCCCTATTAATCTATCTGGAAAAGGAATTTTTACTGCACCATATTCAGCTTTAAACTTCCTAGACATAGGGATATTAAACATCTTTTACTATAAGTCGAGGTATTATTAAAGGGAAATACCTTTCTTTATTCAGGTATTTAGGCATTCTTATTTGCT
>JAJEAQ010000629.1 GCA_022822685.1 Trichodesmium sp. jk18x7bins.61 | reverse complement strand
TTGGGAGGGGGCTTGTTTTTTTGGCTGGGGGAGTTAAAACAAGGGGAAGACATCACCTGAAGTCAAAACCGCGATGCGCTTAGTTTCGAGTCTAATAATCCCGCGTTTTAGCTTTAGCTCAACGTTGGGAGTATGTCAAATTTCAATTGAATCCAATCAAATACCAGAAGCGAGTTAAATACATGAAATCAGTTATTACCACAGTAGTAACCTCTGCTGATGCAGCAGATCGTTTTCCTAGCAGTTCCGATCTAGAGTCTGTACAAGGTTCTATCCAGCGCTCTACAGCTCGTTTGGAAACTGCTGAGAAGCTAGCAAACAATATTGATGCAGTTGCCAAAGAAAGCTATGATGCTTGCATTAAGAAGTATTCTTACCTAAACGATCCTGGTCAAGCTAATTCTACCGACGTTTTTAAAGAGAAGTGCCTCCGCGATATCAAGCACTATCTGCGCTTGATCAACTACTGCTTAGTTGTTGGTGGAACTGGCCCTCTGGATGAGTGGGGTATTGCTGGTCAGCGTGAAGTATATCGCGCTCTGGGATTGCCTACTGCACCTTATGTTGAAGCTTTAAGCTTCGCTCGCAATCGTGGTTGTGCTCCTCGCGATATGTCTGCTCAAGCCTTGACAGAGTATAATGCTCTCTTAGATTATCTGATCAATTCCCTATCCTAGAAATACTCAATTCAGCCAAGAAGATAATTCTTGACTTTAATTTAAAACCAGGGGACTCTCAGTTCGTTACTTGCCTAACAATATTGGGTGAGCAGCTAACTAGGGATCTCTTGGTTATTTCTCAGGAAGTTTGACATCAGAAACATACATACTTAAGCAACAGCAGAGCGTATAATTATATCACGAAACAGTGACAGAATCTAGTAATCTTTCCAGGATTGTTTGCGAACGCTTTCCTCCTGCTGGAATTAAGCGATGGGAAAGCACATAAGGAACAAGAAACTTCACATCATCAGGAATAGCGTAATCTCTTCCGGCTAAAAATCCTAACGCTTGAGTCGCTCGATGCAAAGCAACTGTGCCACGAGGGCTGACACCTAGTGTAATTTCTTCATCTTCTCGTGTTGCCCTCACCAACCTCAGAATATATTGTTGCAAAGACTCATTCACTTTTACCAAACTGCACAAACGACGTAACTCCTCTACTTCTTCTAAAGTAATGCAAGCTTGTAGTTTACTTACTCCTACTCCTTCAGATATTCTTTGTAACATCTGTAGCTCCTCTGACTCTGTGGGATAACCTAATGTCAGAGATAAGGTAAAACGATCCATTTGTGCTTCTGGCAGTGGAAACGTGCCTTGGTACTCAATTGGGTTCTGAGTTGCAATGACAAAAAATGGGCTGGGAACAGAACGTGAAACCCCATCTACAGTAACTTGCTTTTCTTCCATCACTTCCAACAAAGCAGACTGAGTACGAGGTGTAGCACGATTAATTTCATCTGTCAAGAGTACATTTGCAAATACCGGGCCTGGTAGAAATTCAAATTCCCCACTACGAGGATTCCAAATATTAGTACCAGTAATATCAGTTGGTAATAAGTCAGAGGTACATTGAATCCTTTGAAACTTTCCAGCGATCGAATCAGCTAGAGATTTTGCTAGTAAAGTTTTACCCACACCAGGAACATCTTCTAAAAGAACATGACCACCCGAAAGCATTGCAACTAACACTAATTTGATGGCATCTTCTTTACCAACAATAGTCTGACTCAGATTTTTTTTCAGCTTTTCAATACTTTCTTTCATCTAAAACATTTTGATAGGTGGGAAACCCCTATCTAAAGCTAGGGGAGGAAAACCGCTCGGCGGTTTTAACAGTAGTTAAGATTCAGATTACTCCTAATCTTGTGAATTACTCCTGGTTATCGACTACTCATAAACTGAAACACTAATCATGGAGATCACCCTCGATAGGCAAGTGATGAGTGTAAGTATTGCCAATTATACAAAGATGTCCTTTAGAGAAAGGCTCAAAATAAGTAGGCTTGAAGATAGGCTGAAAAGTGTGAAAAATTCGGTACTCCGCACCATGTATAATCAGAAACCGGTAGACAATGCAAGGGAAAAGTGAGCTGCTCTTCACAAGCCCCATCAATGCACACAGTGGGGTCATTGACTAAGTTTTTATTTATTAAGTATACTTCTAGAAATTATACAATCTTCATTTATTCTTGCTTTAAGTAAATCCAGAGAAGCAAATTTTTCTTCAGGTCGCAAAAATTCTATTAGATGTACAGTTAGAGTCCGACCATATAAATCTCCAGACCAATCTAACAAGTGAACTTCCACAGTTGGTTGTGAGCCATTTAATGTGGGGCGACAGCCAATATTCATTACCCCTAAGTGGAGGCGATCGCCAGAAAAAATTGCTTGGGGTTGCTTCTGTTGAGAAACATAGACTTCCACAGCATAAACCCCAAAACTAGGCAAAAACTTTTGTGGTGGTAGCTGAAGATTTGCTGTCGGAAATCCTAAAGTTCTACCCAATTGTTGCCCCTTCACTACTTGGCCTACCAGACTATAGGGACGACCTAACAAACGATTTGATTTCTTGAGGTCTCCTTGTTCGAGAGCCTGACGTATTATAGAACTGCTAATGCGTTCTCCATTTTCACAACTGTATAGAGGTACAATCGTAACTTCTATATTATAATTAGCAGCGATCGCCTCTAAATCTTTTGCTTCTCCTGCCCTGTTTCGTCCAAAACGGAAATCCCATCCCACACTTACCCGACGCACCTGTAAATGTTTTACCAAAATTTCTTCTACAAATTGAGTCGGAGTTAGGTTGGCCAATTCCAGATTAAATGGCAATAATACTACTTGTTCTACTTCTATCTGTCGCAAAAGAGCTAACTTTTCATCTAGTGGAGCCAATAATTTTTTTGGTTTTCCACTAAAATATTCTTGAGGATGAGGATTAAACGTCACAACTGTTGAATAAATTTTTTGCCCTTGGTAACCATAATTTTTACCTAATTCACCACGAGAATAGGATGATGATAATTTTAACTCTTGATTCAACAATTTCAGCTTTTCAACTCCATCTACTTCTGTAGTACTTGTTAATTCTAACGAACAGACAGAAAGTGAATTTGGTCTATTTTTTAAGCTTAAAATAGGTTCTACTACTTGCCTATGTCCTCGATGTAAACCATCAAAGTTTCCTAAGGCAACTATAGTTGGAGTTAGGGCTGTCGCTAAAGAAGAAGTTATCCACACACCTTATATTTTTTATTAATTTAGTAAATCACTACCTACGTTTAGTATTCTTTGTCTAAATTTTCTGTTATTTTACTCACCAAATTAACATTAAACCGAAATTTTACTTTCTTTTGCATTGTCTAATACTGAATTATCTTCCTGAGCATTTTCAGCCGAAGTTTTAGTTTCTTTTGCATTGTCTAATACTGAATTATCTGCTTCAGTATTACTAGGAGAAATTAACTGAATTGACAAGCCTTCTCTTGCCATCAAACTATTAGGAAATTTCTCAGCTACTTGCTCTCCCACTTGATCTAGGAAATCATCATTATGTAAGGGCTCATGATGAAAAATTACCAATTTTTTTACTTGAGCTGCTTTGGCAATTTTCACAGCTTCCTGCCAAGTTGAATGTCCCCATCCTACTTTACTAGACTTTTCTGAGTAATATTCCTCATCTGTATAGGTAGCGTCGTAGATTAAAACATCTGCCTGACGAGCCAAGAATAAAACATTTTCATCTAGGCGATCGGGGAAATGTTCTGTGTCAGAAACATAAGCCGCAGCATGCCCTTGCCAATTGACACGATACCCTACTGCTTCTCCTGGATGGTTAAGCAAAGCGTTTTCTACCAGTACATCACCAATTTCAACTGGCTGCCCAACTTCGAGATCAAAAAATTTGAGTTCAGCTCCCATAATTTGTAAAGGAACCGGAAAATTAGGGTTAAGCATCTGGTCATTAAGTCTTTGTTGAATAGTCGCTCCGTTAGGAGTAACTACTCCATAGATACAAAAACGATTTTTTTTGATAAAAGCAGGGGAAAAAAAGGGAAAGCCTTGAATATGATCCCAGTGGGTATGAGTAAAGAACATATGGGCATCTATTGGCATTTGAGATAAAAGGGATTGGCCTAGAACTCGCAGGCCAGTACCACCATCAAAAATCAGGCGCTGCCCACCAACTCGCATTTCTAAACAAGGTGTATTACCTCCATACCTGACTGTTTCTGCACCAGGGGAGGCAATACTTCCTCTTACGCCCCAAAATAGAACTGTAAATTGATTTTGTTTAACCGCCATGAGCTTTATTGTAGAATTTCTTGAGTGATTCCATCAACACCCCTCGCTCCGATTCCCCATCCGTCACTCGCGTTGGAGAGGAATTGCGGGTGTCTAATTTTGTCTTAAAACACGAATCATGGAGATAATCCGATGTGTCAAGTTATTAGTCCACGCTGCCGCCAATTCTACAAAGATGTCCTTTCTTAAAGCACCGTAATAGGGTTTGAAGATAGACCATAGCTAGGGAAACACCCTTGCTGTTCGTAACATGCAGAATCTCATGCGGTAGACACATGCTTGCGAAAAGTAAAACTTATCTTTACAAGCCCCACCGTATAGACTGATGGGGCCATCGACGCAAATTTGACATTTGAGTCAAGTTTTGGCCACTAAATGGCTCTACCTTAAGTTAAGTATGTATATATCAACATAATTTTAACTCTGATCCGATCAATCTACTATCATTGACTACTCCCTATGACTTGAATTTGGGAAATCGTCAATGATTACCAAGTTACTCGATCGCTTAACTTTTCTAACATTTTTTGCCCAATTCCAGAAACTCTATCT
This sequence comes from Trichodesmium sp. jk18x7bins.61, assembly GCA_022822685.1. Taxonomy (GTDB): domain Bacteria; phylum Cyanobacteriota; class Cyanobacteriia; order Cyanobacteriales; family Microcoleaceae; genus JAJEAQ01. The sequence goes on along the minus strand of JAJEAQ010000629.1, from coordinate 3,702 downwards.
AGGTCTGCTAAGGATGTCAAAGGTTTATTTTGTCTAGCTTCAATAATCCGCTGTGCTAATTTTGGTCCGACACCAGGTAGTGTTTCTAATTCTTCAGTAGTAGCAGTATTTAGATTGATTTTACTGTTAGTATCTATGGCTGAAATTTTAGTTTCTATTAACTGCTCGCCACATTCTTTGTGTTGTTTCTCAGCTTTTTTTATCACTGAGGATGGTATACCTAGAGTAGCTTTTTGATATAATCTTTGAAATTCACGGCTAAAATGAGCTGCTACTTGAGAATTCGCAATTACCAATAAGGTTTCATCATTGTTGTTATTAGCTGCTGCTGTCCAATTGTGGGAACCAGTAATTACAATTGAATTATCAATAATTCCAAACTTGTGATGTAGGCGATCGCCAGGAGGTAAATTTGGTACTCCCACTGTAGAAATTGGCTTTTGCCAAGGACGATTATCAGGTTCATATTTACATTTGTTAGCAACAGCAATTCCCATCATATCTAACCCTTCACTATAGTAGCGATATGCAAAACTAGGGTCAATTAAACCTTGAATTACAACTCCTTTTAGAGATTGATTCTCTAGGGTATTAACTAATGATTGTGATGAAAAAACGAAGAGAGAGAAATGAATAGATTTTTGTGCTGTTTCTAATGTTTTATTAATCAATCCATTCACACTTTGTTGCCAAGATTGAGTCTTAGAAGTAGGAGAAAACTGTACTGTAACTTTTGTCTCACCAATAAATATTTGTCTCGCTGGTCTAAATGGTTTTTTGAGGCCAAATTTACTATCTTGTTGGCCCTTTGGCCCATCTCCCCACATCAAATTAAATTCTTCTGTGAATAGTTGGGCAAATTCCCAACTTTTTATTTTCAAAAGATTATTAGCATTTCCTCGGCTCACAGGTTCTGAAAAATCCCCATGAATACCACTGATAGTAAAATTAGCTGAAGTCACGATAATAGTTTTACCGTCCACGACCAGAAATTTGTGGTGCATAAGGCCACTACCTCTAGAACCATCAGCAGTATCATCAATTAAGGGAACTCCTGCGTTACTTAAAATTAAAAGAGCATCTCTAAGATTAATTTCATCTTGACTAATATCACCATCCAAATTAGTATCGACAAGATGAACAAATTCATCATAGCGATCGCGCTCCCGTTGAGAGAGTTTAACTACCTCAGATTCTGTTAAACTTCCCCAGGAATGGTTGTAAGTATTTTCAATAATCACTCGCACCTTTACCCCTGCTTGGTAACGTTCAACCAAAGCTTGAGCAATACCAGGTAAACGTAACTCTTGAACTGCCAAATCTATACTAGTAGTTGCATTAGCAATAGTATCAACAATTACTTTTTCCAGATTATCTCCTAGTCGGGTTTGTTGGCGAGCAGACTCAGAATAGCTGGAAGCATTGGATTGATTGAAGTAAGCTTCAATTAAAGAGTCTTGTGGTAATGGGGATATATCAGGAACTAATTGCTGAGGAGAATCCTGTCTATTTAAACAAGCAGTCAGGCTAAAAACCAAGAGCAAAATATAGCCAAAACGTAGTTTAGTAGAAGAAAATAGCACTGATCTTAGCAAAGCCAATGGCCTATTAGTGAGCAGGCGATCGATGAACCAACGACCATATAATTAACTATGACCAAAGGCAGAAGCCTTCGGAACGTATAAGGCAGGTAAAGCCGAAGGGTTTTCCATTATCCCTTTCTCCTTTTGGGTACAAGCCCTGTCGTTTACGAAGGAAAGGGTTTGGTAGGAGTTCAAGGTCCTGACAAACCTTGAAACAGTTAACAGTTAAAAGTTATCAGTTTTATGGTGGGGTACTCAAACCCACCACCTTTAATGCGGGGAGATGCCGAAAAGCAAACCACTAATTTTTTGACATACTCCCAACCTTGTACTATAGAACTCCGTGACCCGGAGCGTTTCGGCTATTGCCGACATTAAACCCGGAGCGTTGCGTCAGCAGTATCGCGAGCACCCCAGGATTCTTCTTTCATGTCGGCGACAGGCTCAACCGAAATATTATCGATTGCGGTTTAGACTCCTGGTGATGTCCTCCTCCTGTCTAGTCACCTTTTTGTAGCATAATACTTCCTGTTTGTCAAGGGATGCGTGCATTTTGTTTGTAGAGGTGTCCAAAAACATAACCATGACACGGGAGCCCGACGCTCCCTGAGATGGGAGAGCGCGAGACCGAGCGCCTGCTAAGTTAAATATAGTGGGTGGTCACGGAACCCTAGTTGAAATAGTTAGTTAACAGTTAACAGTTAAGTGATGACTGATCAACCTTCAGGATAAGTGCCCTATAAATTCGGCCTTCGATCTCGGTCCACAAAGAAACCGGTCAGCTTTACCTTACGGCAGGCTAGGCCTCCAGCTACGGGATGAAAAGCGACCCCGCGACTTCAGTCGCCGTCCCCTTAAAGGGTGGGGGATTACTCTCCCAATCAAAGCCCCTAACTGGGGTAACTTTGGCCTCATGTTTGAAATGATGATAAAAACTGAAAGAACAGTGATTGTAAAGACTTTTATTATGAGCTTTTGCCGTACCCTAGTTATTATAATACCACAGTAATCATCACTCCTGTTGACCCCATCTAAAATTTATAATTTAGATGGGGACTGGGTGGAGGATTAAGTTCAAACTTCAAACTGAAGTTTCCACACTACCTAAGTACTTTGAAATGATGATTAAAACTAAAAGAACCTGGTGAACACTAACTTTGCTGTTTTATGCCGAAAAGAAAAAGGACTTTTCCGTGTGGCCATAAGGGATATGGGAGAAAATGCCATCGCTGCGAACAAGAGCAAATGGCACAGCAAAGAGTTGACGAAGAAATAGCGGAAAAGCGAGAAAAAAAGCAAGAATGGGAAGCTTCATTTGATTACGATCTGATAGACTTGAGGGGTCTACCAGATTATGTGGTGCTTAAAGCTAGAACAATTATTTCTGGGTTAAATAATAATCAAAGCTATCGGGAATTTGGAGGTAAACGACTCCGTCACAATCGCTTCATTGTCAGTATACCAGTTACCCGCAACTATCGAATGATTTGTCAAGATTACGGAACCTTTGTTGTACCACAGAAGGTCATGTCCCATGAAGATTATAATGTTTGTAAACCTAAATAGCGGCTCGATGACCCCACCCTGTAGATGCCTGGGGCTTGTCAAGATAAGTTGACTTTGGGTTAGTATTTGTCTACCGCTCTATTATTCTGCATGGTACGCAGGCTAGAAGCGTATTCCACCAACAAGCATGTTTGACGCTTCTCGGTCTCCATATTCAAACCTGCTGATCATAGGTACTTTTAAAGAGGATATATAGAGATAAACTAGCTAAACGAGAAAGTAGAATTCATCTCAAAATTGCTATAAGTCGTAAAGATTGTCAATATAAAACAGCTCATAAATTAACTAGAAAAGGTAAGAAAGTCTTTTTCCATGAAAAGTTAAATCTGACAGGTATAACTAGGGGAAATCAACCCATACAAGATGAAAGTGGTAAATATTTCCCCAATGGTCAATCATCACGGGTCGAGATTAGAGTTGTTGGGAAATAATTTAGGTTAGAGAAAAAAAGGAAAACGAAAACTCACTACTAGGTTAGTGATTTAATTATTTATGCTGCCATCAGGTAGAAGTTCCATAATCCAGTAGCAGTTAACATTTTCATGTGGCGAGG
>JAJEAQ010000812.1 GCA_022822685.1 Trichodesmium sp. jk18x7bins.61 | reverse complement strand
ACCCACCAGAATTCAACACTCTAGCTATCTTAATATTTTATTTACAAACAGTCTCTAAATAAACACCCTACCTACCTTAATATTTTATTTACAAACAGTCTCTCACTAACCTGAGAAACACTATATTCAGTTTACTAATTTTTGCTCAGTCTATCTCACTAATTTGAGAAATGCTACACCCAACATTTACTATTTTAATTACCTTATTTATTCTTTCTTATTCCTTTCTTTAGCTAGCTATAGGGCTATTTTGTGCTATTATTGCTCAACAAACATTTACACCCTCTGCAAATTTCCACAAGTACAAATGCACCTGTTTAGAAAATCCACAGAGGGTGTAAAACTATAGAAATCCAAGTCTTAGAATAGACCCAAGGTCAAGGATTTATCAATTGGTAAAGTTGCACCAATACCCAACCATAAAGTTACTGCTGTACCAAATAGAAATACAGCAGTAGCTATTGGGCGACGGAAAGGATTTTGGAACTTGTTAACATTTTCAATGAAAGGAACTAAGATCAGTCCCAAAGGAATAGAAGTCATCGCTACAATACCCAATAATTTATTAGGTACAGTACGCAGAATTTGGAATACTGGCCAGAAGTACCATTCAGGTAGAATTTCCAGAGGAGTAGCAAATGGATCTGCTGGCTCACCAACCATAGCTGGGTCTAGTACAGCTAAACCTACGCATAGGGCAAATGTGCCCAGAATTACTACTGGAAATATATACAGCAAATCGTTAGGCCAAGCAAGTTCTCCATAGTAATTGTGACCCATACCTTTTGCTAACTTCGCTCTTAATTTAGGGTCGCTCAGATCCGGTTTTTTCAAATTGGACATAAATTTTTCTCCTTAAATCCCTGAGACCTAGTTTTTTTATTTAAAGATAACTAACTTACAAAGGTCCAGAAATGCCTTGCTTACGAATCATTAAGAAATGCAAGAGCATAAATACTGCAATTAGCCAAGGCAATACGAAAGTGTGAAGACTATAGAAGCGAGTTAGAGTTGCTTGACCAACACTTGTACCACCACGCATGAGTTCTACAATTAATGGACCAACTACTGGAATAGGGTCAGGTACACCAGAAACAATTTTTACAGCCCAGTAACCAATTTGGTCCCAAGGTAGGGAATAACCTGTAACTCCAAAACTGACAGTAATTACAGCCATAACTACTCCTGTCACCCAGGTAAGTTCGCGGGGCTTTTTGAAACCTCCTGTGAGGTATACCCGAAAAACGTGAAGAATCATCATTAGTACCATCATACTGGCAGACCAACGATGGATGGAACGAATTAGCCAACCAAAGTTGACTTCAGTCATTATGTATTGGACTGATGCTAGTGCTTCTGTGACTGTGGGTTTGTAGTAGAAAGTCATCGCAAATCCAGTCGCAAACTGGATGAGGAAGCAGACTAGAGTAATTCCACCCAAGCAGTAGAAAATATTTACATGTGGTGGGACATATTTACTGGTGATGTCGTCAGCGATCGCTTCCACATCTAAGCGTTCATCGAACCACTTATAAGCTGGTGAATCAGTTACCTGTTTTGAGAACATGAAGCTAACAATCCTAGATTAATATTGCTGTTAATGAATTAGGCCGAAATGGTTATACTTGACCAATTTTTACCAATTCACAAATCACAAAATCAGAAGTTGACAAGTAGCAAGTCTAATTATTCTACAAAGTTTAGGCTTTTTCTTGCTTACCCTCTAGTTAAGAAATTTAACATAATTTGTGGACATATTTCATCAACTGCTCCTAGAGAGTGGCTGAGTGGGGTCATTGACGGTATTAGCTACTGTGGATTTTTATCGGTGAGGAATTTTTTGTTTATGCTATAGATTCTATGTGATTTACTACCCTAAGGCTTTTTGTGTATGCTTCTGATGCTTGTTCAATGGGGGCAGAACTTGAAATTTGATGTTCCTCCTTACTCCTTCCTTTTTCATTATCTAAGCTATTGGTAAATTATAAAAACCCTTTTGGAAGTAGGCAGCTATGCTGGAAGAAAAATTGGTTCGGGCCTCATGTCAGCCAGGGAGTGTCTAAACACCACAACCCACTTTGCTACAAAGTGGGTTGTGGTGTTAATTCCATCACGCAGAAAAAGTCAGCATTTTTCTTCTAGTTTCTGGAGCCTGACTAATTTTACTGAGACTGATAATTAATAAATATTAAGATTATGAAAAATAAATTTAGCAAAATCGCACTTTTATTAATACTGCCTGTGATTCTGATTGGGGGATTTTGGACATCATCTGCTGCTGCATTAACGGAGGAGCAAAGTTTATTGAGTGAAGCTTGGCGCGTAGTTAACTTGGCTTATTTTGATGATTCCTTCAATCATCAGAATTGGTGGTTTGTGCGTCAAAATTTGCTCAAGAAACCCCTAAAAAATCGAGAAGATACTTACAACGCAATTCAGGAAATGTTAGCCAGTCTCGGAGATCCTTTTACACGCCTCCTGAAACCAGAACAATACCATAATTTGCAAGTTAATACTTCTGGAGAATTAACAGGGGTGGGTTTACAAGTTGCGTTGGAATCTCAAACTGGAGAACTCATTGTTATCTCCCCTTTAGAGGGTTCCCCTGCTGAGGCTGCTGGTATCCAAGCTCGCGATCGCATTATCAAAATTGATGGCCATCCGACTAGAGAATATACCTTAGATGAGGCGGCAAATAGAATGCGAGGTCCGATTGGCTCTTCTGTGGTACTGACAATTTTGAAAGAAAGCAGCGACAAACCCCAAGATGTAGAATTAATTCGGGCTCGAATTGATATTAACCCAGTCTATGCTGAATTAAAGTCGGATCCTGAAACAAGACCAATTGGTTATATTCGTCTGAGTCAATTTAATGCTAATGCAACTACAGAAGTAAGTCAGGCAGTAGAAAATTTTGAGAAACAGGGAGCGATCGGCTATGTACTTGACTTACGCAATAATCCTGGTGGACTATTACAAGCTGGTGTAGAAATTGCTCGTCTCTGGTTATATGAAGGCACAATTGTTTACACAGTTAACAGACAAAGTGTTCTTGGTAGTTTTTTAGCTCAAGGGCCTGCTATTACCCACGCCCCATTAGTTATTTTGACTAATCAGGGAACTGCTAGTGCTAGTGAAATTCTGGCAGGGGCTCTTCAGGAAAATGGTCGCGCTTTACTTGTCGGTGAAAAAACTTTTGGTAAAGGTTTAATTCAATCTTTGTTTGATTTATCTGATGGCTCAGGATTGGCGGTGACAGTGGCTAAGTATGAAACACCAAATCATAAAGATATAAATAAACAGGGAATTATGCCTGATATTGTGGTGGAACAAGACCCAATTTTGCCTAACCAAATTACTACAGAGGCTGACAAACAATATCAAGCGGCAGTAGAACTGATTATATCTGAAGTTGTATTGGCAAATGCAGTTTAATTGACTCCTCTTTGAGAGGTTCGTGACTCAGATGAAGTAGATTCTGACTTCGGTTTAAAGGTATCATCTTTTAACCAGATTATGGGCATTTGATCATTATCTACTCGGTTACTTTGCTCTTGCATAATAGTTTTGGTTTGACTAGGATCAAAGTAGCGACTAAAGTTGGCTTTTTTCTGATTAAGTTTCTCTACTGTGCTTTCGATTTCAGATTCAATCACCTGTAACTTTTCTTGAGTAGATTGGTAATGAGGCCATAATTTTAATAAGGCTGAAGTTATAAAAATAGACAGTACAACATTAGTAAATAATTTGGCTGTGGTTTCGATTGTGATTCCTAAGTGAGTAGACTTTCTGTTTTTGGAGAGGATTTCAGGTTTGACTTGACTAGGGATATTCTGAGAAACTGATGAAAATTTAACTGGTTTAGTAGCTTGCATTATTTTGTGAAGATAGCTTAATCAACATCCCCCGCTCAGATTCCCCACCCTGTAGACGGATGGGGAATCTGAGCGGGGGTCTAATTTTGTCTGAAAACACGAATCATGGAGATAATCCGTGTAATATAAGTCCAAATGCCGTTACTTTGAGAAAAATGTCCTTTCTCAAAGTGGCTAAATCTGCCTTTCCCAGAGAGAGAAATCTAGGGAAGTTGGAAATAATTCTGGCTAGCAGCTACAGCCGAGTAGAAAAGTCGCTTTTATTTACTTTATCCTTTAACTTTAAATATTTAGAAAAGTGGTTCTCAAATTCATCCTGCGTGACAAGATTGTACTTGATATCCTCTGAATACTTTCTCTTAAGATCCTGGACATGCTGCTCTCCAATCTTCCATACACCTTTGGTATTCCACTGGTTGTTGGCTGCTATGTGCATTGTATCAGAACGATCTCTAGAAATATCTTCCCATGTTTGATGCCTAAAATCATAATCATCAATAAGTTTTTTTTCAGAGAGGCGAGAGACTAGATCATCTATACTTGCTTTCAAATTTTTTGGATTAGCCTTAACTATCATTTCATCTAAAACAGGGTATATATTGCCTAGTTTATAGTATGCTTGAGTGGATATGACTCTTCCTCTCTCCCGTACCCAATTAGTTTCTATTTCAGTAGGTGCAGTAAAATTTTTGTAGCCGTTTTTCATAGCTACATCGTATGCTTTTTCATAAGTATTTTTCCTGGTCCTTGCTATATTTTTTATCTCGTTATTTCCTAAAGACCGAAAAATTTTTTCTTCTTCTTCCTCGTATTCCGCAGCGTCTATACGCAACCATTCTACTAAGTAAGCTAATTGTGTAATCCATCTCTCCATGGATTTCAATGTAGACATAAACCCATTCACAAGTTTTTTTTCTTCGCCTTCTTTAAAATAACTATCGTCTAATTTAGTTAATTGTCGAGCCCCATCGTAGTATTCAGTAAGTTCCTCAACCATGGATATTATATCCTTTTTTAAAACAAATAAGAAACGTAGTTTGTATGAATCTGCCTTTTTTCGAGGATCACGAAACAAGTTGGGATTTTTTTCCATTTCACTTATTTCATCAGAAGTTAGATTTCTGTTTGGGAAGTTTGCCTCTCGCCAATATTGAGTCGAATCAATATAGAGTTTTGTATATTCTTCTTCGTCTTCTCGTCTTAAATTTGATATCTCATGGGCTTCTCCTACTACATTCAAACGATCTTTTACCAAAGGTATTTCTTCATCGTTATATCCTATTTCATCGATATATTCCGCCTCAGCCTCCTCGGAGCCATTGTCCATACGTTGAACAGTGTCATAACTTCCCCATAGCAGGGTAAAGATACTTTTGAATTCTTGCTTCGCTGGTTTTTCCTGAGTTAATTTCATCCCCTGTTTTGCTTTTGGCTGTTTTTCTGATGCTAAAGGTTGAATCACTGCTTTTTGTTTAGGTACTTGTATATAGAACATTTAGAACTCCTTTTCGGTGAAATCATAATATTTTTCTACATCGAGACTTCCTAATTACCGGGGAAAAGCTGTGGCTGATATAAACAGCAAACTTCCTCTGAAACACTCAACTCGGTTTCGCGGAGTGACTTCAAACACAGATTGAACCTGCATCAAAACGTACTAGGGCGAGTTATAAGAAATGCCAGCTCCCTTAACCCCAGGAAAATATAACCAACAAAAAACTTGATGAGGGCTGTTTGACATACTCACTCCGGTGCGCGATGGCGACACCGCGGGATTCTTCTTGAGCCTGTCGGCTCCCTGTTTCAGGAAATACATGTTTCAGGTCGCGCGACTGGCTCAAAGATGCAGTTTTGATATCTAGCCCTTGAGAATTCGCCTAGCTAGGCGAGTGTTCTCTATTTGACAATCTGTTTTGAAGTTGAGATAATCTATACATGCATGAATTGTTCTCGGTAGGCTGTATTTCTACATCCTCTATAGGCACTATTTCATCTTCTATGTGCAGAGCTACCACCCATCTGCTTCTCGAATTACTGTGAGGTGTCTATCCCTTGAAACCTTGAGGTATTGAGCGATTGTATGCCAGAGGTACTAGACCTATTTTGGGAAGATTGACACAAAAACGACCCAGATCATCTTTTGTGCAGTCTGCATTTCTCAATTGAGGATATGTGAAAGATTTGTAGTAATAACGACTTTTGTATTTTGGCCTACCACTTCTGTTTCTATTGACATTAGGTTTTGTGTGGTTATCTATGGTTGTTTGAACTCGTTGAATAACATTTTGTCTGACTTGAGAATACATTGTTTTATATTCATGGATTAACTTTTGAGTTGGTTTGATGTCTGCTAACTGAATAGTTTCCTATGCTACATATCCACCGATTATGTTTGGATGTTTGTCTCCTTTTTTTGTGTAGGGGTTGAGGCACCTCGCCACATGAATCCGAAATCGTTTTTTTTCTTCTGTCTCTGGTTTGGATTCTATATTCAGGGATGTTTTTGTAGGTAGAGTCTGATGGTACTACTGATATATTGAGGGGACAAGGGTTGATTGGTGTGGGTGTGGCTTGATTCTAATTCTATTTTTCTGCTGA
>JAJEAQ010000756.1 GCA_022822685.1 Trichodesmium sp. jk18x7bins.61 | reverse complement strand
CTAGGTAACAACTAATACTTTATGGTTTTCTCTAGTTGCTTTACAGCACGAATAATCCGAATCAAATATGGCTTGACAATATCTCTATTTTGTTCTTGTAATTTAGTTATTTGTGCTTGTAGTTTCTCGATTTCATTTAGCCTATAAGTCTGATTTTGTGGCTGTAAATCAGTTACTAAAGCCTGTTGTTGTAGATCTGTAGTCAAATCTTCTAGTAATTGTAGCTGTTCATCAATATCTGAAAATTTAATATTTATTGCTTCCCAGTCTTCTTTTGTAACTGTATTGTACTCAAAGTTTGATTGATTTGGAGATACATTTACAAGGGAATTTGGAGTGGCTTCAGTAATTGTTTTTGGTAGTACTTCTAACTGTTCACAAACTGAATTAATATCTGTTTTTAATTCTTCTATTTCATTGTGGCTATGTTTTTGTATTTTTTCCTCGAATATTTTGCGATTCATTGTATTCAAAACCAATGCCAATGTGATTGGAATTGCAGCAAACAGAACTTGTTCAAATAACCACGCCAAACCTGAACCACAAACGGAACCTCCTAAAGCAGTATATTCTGCTATTTGTAGCCAATTCACCTGATTTTTAGGATTATTTAAAACTTTTGATGACACTTCCGTGTTTTCCATAAATGTAGATCACTTTTGGATAGGTATAGATAGTCAACAATTCCATCTGTTCATGATATCATAAATTATAGGAGAAAATTATATTTTAACAATTATTCATACTTTGCTAAAGTAGTTCAGTGGCATCAAACAAATAGTAATATATTTAATAAGGTATTTCTGATTTGATAAACAGGCATACCTCAATTATATGAATATTGAAGAGTTAAATCAAAATGGGTCTAAAAGTTATCGATAACTTTGATAGTAGCCTCACTCTACAACTAGAGGCTAAACAGATTTTCTTCAACTTATTAAAAACCGAAAAATTTATCCAACAAATTCAATCACAATTTCCATGCAAAAAAATAGAACTTACTGAATTAATATTTCAGCCAGTTCCTTATAGTCGGGAAACACCAAAAGGAATGCCAAAAGAATTTGAGCAGTATCACGAATTCAGTGATTACATAATCATTAATGTTCCATCTAACTTTATGTTCCAAGCTAAAATATTTCAACCCTGTCGCCTTTGTGCTATCTATGAAATCACTAGAGATTGACAATTAAAGGCAACAGGCAAGAGGGACGGCGTATAGTGCAGGATTTGATCCGCCACCAGGGCACAGCACTAATTTTAAAAATATATAGGGGGACTAAAACTCTCTTCTAGTCTAACTTTTCCTTCTTGCCTCTTGACTATAGCCTTGAGCGCAGGTAGTTAAAATACAAAAACATGAACAATACTCAAACTATAAATCCCAGAATTATCCCAATTAGAATATTTGCCATATATCGATTGCCAAGGAAATTTACCATTATCCCTGCAAGGAAAAATTGGTGTTTATGGGATTTTTGACCAGGAAAAAACACTGCGATTTGTAGGCTACTCTCGTGATGTATATCAGAGTATTAAACAACATTTAGTCCGTCAATCTAATAGTTGGTATTGGCTAAAAGTGCATACTATTGAACGGCAAAATCGTAATCTATTAGAAAGTATAAAAGCTGCTTGGATTAATGAAAATTTATCTGTGCCTATAGGCAATGGTGCAGACAAAGACAAATGGAATCAACCAATAGATGTTAAACAAGAAATGACAGCAGCAGAAGCAGCACAGTATCAAGATCAATTAATTGATGAAATTCTCAAGAAAATTATTAAAAAATATAGCTAGGCGAGTTGAAGCTAAGATTTTAGAAGTACTAAAAGCTAGGGGTTTACAAGAAAATATTCGTTTTAATCCAAAACTCAAAAACAGTGGTTTATTAGATTTGAAATAATTTCAGGAATTCAGAAGGAAGAAGGAAGTAGTAGGGGGGCCAACATTGATGATTTTTACCAATGTTTTACTATTAAAAAGTAATATTATATCCGGTTAATTTTGGATAAAAAAACTTTGTTTGTAGTTGGAATGCAAGCGCGATTATAACTATAGCGTAGTTAGAGCAACTTAAATTTTATTTATCACTATTCTAGGGGATATAATATAACATTTGAATGGATCGTAAAGACATATTCTGAAAGAAATTGGGTAGAAGTTTTTACAGAGAGACCAAAGGATGATTAGGGTTAAGAGAATATCAAGTTAGAGATAAATGAAGTCTGGAACGCCATTTTATCCTTTTGTTTTGTGCTTTATATTCCGTTTGGCATAAGTTATACCAAATCCGGTTATGCAAGCGTAGCTCCTCCCCTGGGAGGCAAGCGTAGCTCCTCCCCTGGGAGGCAAAAGTACATTTGCCAAATTGTCTATAACCATGTATGCCTCTTGCCTCTTGCCTTTCGTCTTAATAAAGCTCCTCTCTAAACTGGATTTAGTATTAACTGGAGGCTTACAAAGACAATGGGCTAGGTAAATTTTGGAACACATTTACTGAAGCCTTAGAGGCTTTTCCTAAAGCCATGTCTTCTCATTTATTTAATTGGTTAACTAAAAATATTAGCATTTTTGCATCTCAATAAAGAGAGCTTGGGCTAAGTAGGTAGGCACGAAAAAATCAAACTATGTAAAGACAAGTAAATAGGGAAAATTTATCTATCAAGGTGATTTTTTTTATGGGCGATCGCCTCATAAATTTTCTCACTCGTGAACTTGTGCAAAAACCACTGAAGCTCAGAACTGAGGATATATCACAGAAAGTCAAAGCTGATTCAGAAATAATCAAGCTCAATGCCCATGGCTGGTATGCGGAAAAAAAGCAGCTCACTTTAACTAGAGTTGACAAACAGTCCCAACAGTATTGCATAAATAGCAGAAACAGGGCTTATAAGGACTTTGGGAACGACCATCGAGAGGAGGGAAGCCCAAGAGGCCCATTAGATAGCTGGCCTTCTTGGAAAAACGCCTGAAAAAAAAGAGCAACCTACATATAACTAGGCCCAAATCTGGTCAAAATTAGCCAGGGAGCGCCAAATTAAATTGAGTTCTGATAGGTTAGACGGATACTAAAAAAGGAGGTGATTTGGAAAAGAACAAGAAAAACCCATAAAAAGAAACAAGCAAGAGACGCCAGAGCGATGAAACAAGCATAGCTAGAAATGTTGGAGTTATCTGCTGCCACAGGAGAAATAGACTTGAAATATTTGGATGAGTCAGGTTTTTGCATGTAGAGTGAGTCTAGTTACACCTATTACTAACTCCGAGAACAAAAATGCCTAGAACAGACAAAGAGTAGTGGTCGTAGATTAAGTATTATTGGACTGTTGAGCGCCTTTCATCAGCTTTGTTTAAGACGAGCTTATTGGTGGTGTAGGTTGTCTAGCTTACATCCAGATGATGGAGCGAGAAGCTCAAGAAGCAGAAAAATTAGGACGTATAGGGGTAATAGTACAGGATAATAGTCCGTGACACAAACGCCACGAAGTTCATGCATTTATGGTCAAAGTGGGAAAGTCAGGGTTTATGCGTCTTTTTTCTGCCGAAATATTGTTCTGAAATGAACCCAATTGAATTGGAGTGGCAACATCTCAAACAAGATGAATGCTCAGGACAGATGTTTGAGAAGGAGTTATACCTTGCTTATGCAGTCAAGGAGGTTGTGAAAGGGAGAGGAGAAAGAGGAAAATACAGTACAGAACGTATTAAATTTAACTCAAGAACTTTAATTTAATTTTTCGTTACATACTTATAAATTTTCCCGCCTACTTATATTTTGGCTTAAAAATTATGTAAGTCTCATTAGAACCCTCAGAAAAAAATTATAAGCATTTGTCTGGACTGATGTAAGCTCTCTGGAAGATTTCTATATGATTAGAGAATTGACATACTCTCGACGTTGCGCTTAAGTGACAACGCGGGATTCTTCTTTCATGTGGCGAGGTACTGAAACTGATAATAAACTTCGCCCGTAAGGGTGGGGTTTTGATTGCGGTTCTAAAACTGATAATGTGCAGCTACGAATAAAAAATGTAACAGCTTCACCAAATAAAGAACAGGAGTTATGAATGTATCAGATACAAATATCTAAGAAAAAAGCACCAATTCTGTTGCCAAAACTCCCTATTCAGACAATGGCAACACAACAGGTAAAAGTAATTCAGGAAAAACCAGCAAAAGAAAACTTTAAAAGTATATTTAGTCCACTATGGGGGAGTTCAGATACTCTTCAGCGCATGAATAATGGAACTGAAGCTGGAGATAATGATGAAATACCTTTGGTAAAAGGTCGTCTAAATGTAGTAGGAGAAGACCATGATGAGTCAAACAAAAACAACAGACGAGAAAAGGAAAAAGAATATTCAAAACTCCATACTAATTCAGACAATTATTGGAAGGAAGAGGAATTTCGAGAACAGCCTAGACATTTCGAGGAACTTATTACAACGGAAAATTATTTGGAGACACGAAAATTTGGAGACCCATATAAACTCCGTTTTTTTTATATGTTAAAGAATCTAGAATCAGATTCAAAAATGATGAGAATAATTACAAAATCTCTAAATAACTTATATCTAATGAAAGGATTAACAAAGGCAAAAAACTTTAGCAAATTTTGGCAGAATAATTTGGATTTGATGGATGGATTAGGACATGATGTGTTTTTGTTTCAAGAAATTTGGATCATGCTAAATGAACTAAAGTTAAATAAATTAGATTTTGAATTTACAGAAGCAGAAAAAAGTTAAATTTTGGATTTAGAGCAACAGATAAAAAACACAGCATTAACATTGAAAAATACTTACGAACATATTTTTAATTTAGCCCCTGACACAGAATTTAAAAATTTTATTGAGCCTGATAACCTGAGACTAAAATGGGCGAACGATAAAGGAATAGCTTTAGAAAAATATAAACCTAGATTTGCTTTAGAAGAATATACACCTAGATTTGTTCTAAAAAATTATCTGGAAAGTTTAGATATTTTATTGAGAGCTGTAACGCAAAAAAGAGTTCTAGGTCAGAATAACTTTTCAAGAAAAACTCTTAAAGAAATATCTAAAGAGCGTTCTGAAGCAATCCATAACGCGGCTACAAAGTCCTGCTACAATCAAGAAGGAGTATGGAAAATCGGAAATGAGCATGTAGAGGATATTCTTAATAAATATTCAGGTAATATAAATTACAATATTGTGGACTTAAAGCTTTTTAATGACTACTTTTTCAAAGCATATCCACATTTGGACCCCAATCAGACTTGGGCTTTAGGCGATATAAGTCGTATCAAACATCTATCATCTAAATAAAACTTTAGACTCGATGTGAGGGTGCAAAAAGAAACGAAAAAGCTGCAACGTCTGACTAATCAGGACTTACGCAAAAACTCTATATATAGTGAATTACAACCAGAGTTAAAAACTATATATAGCGTTGATCACCAAAAAATGCGTAAGTCCTGCTAATTTTATTTTACTGATAGTTATTACTGATCACGATCGCAAAAGTTCTTTCTCCTTCTAGGGGTGATACTAATGCTTT
This sequence comes from Trichodesmium sp. jk18x7bins.61, assembly GCA_022822685.1. Taxonomy (GTDB): domain Bacteria; phylum Cyanobacteriota; class Cyanobacteriia; order Cyanobacteriales; family Microcoleaceae; genus JAJEAQ01. The sequence goes on along the minus strand of JAJEAQ010000756.1, from coordinate 1,499 downwards.
GAATGTGGCTACCCAAACTTTTTGGTTTTTTTTATCATAGTAATACTTCCTCAAACTTTCCTGATGGGAAGATTTTTAATAACTCTCATCTAAGCAAATTTATTTTTCATTTGTAGCGAGGTTTAATTATGAAAATAGCCACTTGGAATGTAAATTCAATTCGTAGTCGTCAACAACAAGTAATAGAATGGTTGCAAGTAAATCCTGTTGACGTTCTATGCCTACAAGAAACGAAAGTTATTGACCAAGATTTCCCGCGATCGCCTTTTGAACAATTAGGCTATCATACTTATATTTCTGGTCAGAAATCTTACAATGGTGTAGCAATTTTTAGTCTTTCTCCAATGCAAAATATAAGTAGTGGATTTTCCACTATTTTAGGTGCGGATGTCGTAGGAGATTTTGACATACAAAAGCGGTTAATTACTGGCGTGATCGACGATATCCATATTATTAATCTTTATGTTCCCAATGGTGCTAGTGTTGGTAGTGAAAAATATTATTACAAACTTGATTGGTTAAAACTATTGAGAAAATATCTAGAAAATCTTCTTGACAAATCACCAAAGTTGTGTGTTTGTGGAGATTTTAATATTGTCCCAGAAGACCGGGACATTTACAATCCAGAAAGTCATAAAAATTCTGTTGGATTATCCAAACCTGAACGTGAAGCTTTACAAGAAATTCTCCAATTAGGATTAGTTGATGCCTTTCGGCAGTTTACCAGTGCAGGAGGTCATTACAGTTGGTGGGATTATAGAGCAGCAGCTTTTCCCCATAACCATGGTTGGCGTATTGACCATCATTATCTGAGTTTACCTCTATCTCAAAAAGCAATAAGTTGTATAATTGATCAGTCTCCCAGAAAGTTAGCAAAACCTAGTGACCATACACCAGTGATTGTCGAATTTTGATTTTTTTATTCTGCCTTATTTAATGAATATAGTATTTTACTAATCATTTAGGGAGGCTATAGGCATAATTTTGACCATTCCCAGCCAGATTTTGTTAACAGTTTTTTATTAGGCAAAATTCTCAACTTAATAATTAGTAAGCAATCAAAAATAATGATGTTTTTAGTAACAGGAGCAACTGGAGGATTAGGTAGTCAAATCATTAGGGTATTGACAAAAAAAGAGATGTTAGTTAGAGCTTTTGTCAGACTAACTTCTTCATACTCTGAATTAGAAAATCGTGGAGCTGAAATTTTCATCGGTGACTTAAAAATAGACAAAGATATTGACAAAGCTTGTCAAGGGGTTGAATATGTTATTAGTGCTCATGGTAGTCCGAGTGATGTTCAAGCGGTTGACTACCGAGCTAATATCGAATTAATAGATTGTGCCTTAAAAGTAGGCGTCAAACACTTTGTATTTATTTCTGTATTGGGAACTGAGCGTGGATATGAAGATTCTCCAACTTTTAAAGCAAAAAGAGAGGTAGAAAAATATCTCAAAGCTAGTGGATTAAATTATACTATTCTGCAACCATCTGGTTTT
>JAJEAQ010000609.1 GCA_022822685.1 Trichodesmium sp. jk18x7bins.61 | reverse complement strand
CATGAAGGGTGTTTATGGGGTTGGAGTTTGTGTTTGTGTGTTGGTTGTTTGGTTGTTTGGGGTGGGTTTTATGTTGACTGTTAAGTACTTGATGTGTATCTGGGGCTGTGATTCTGAGGCGATTTGATTGGGAGGGGGCTTATCTTCCCGCCAGTTTGTTAATTTTGATTTTCAAATTTTGACCTAAAAATAGGGTACGGAAATTGCCATTAGTATTTCAGGAAAAACCGAACTTGACCAAATGTTGTTAAGCTTTGATAAGTTGTAAAATGAATCAACCATACCATAATACTTTGGTTTGCTTAATTACTCACCAATATCAGGGGTTAATTTGCTTTGACAAAATGTTACTAAAGTACCTAATTACCTGAGATGATAGCAAACCGAAATAGCCCTGTGTTTTCAGAGCCAGGAACTAAAATTATTATATCGACATACTTAAGAGGTGGTGCGGTTGCAAACTCCAAGGGATTCTTCAACTCGTAGAGGAGTTACCGTTTATACAGAGGTGCTCTCTGATTCCTTCGTAGACCCCCTAGGGAAATAACTCCTGCTTGTTAAGAGGAGCATTAGTCTTATTTGTGGAAATGTCCAAAGGCTGACACTAGCTCTCATCCTGACGTTCCTTTTCCGGATAACGTACGACTTCCCGCCAGTTTATTAAAAAACAATATTTAGGAGGAAAAATAAGTGGGTACAACTGATTTCAAAGACTATTACTCAATCTTAGGCTTAAATAAAAGTGCTAGTGGGGAAGAAATAAAAAAAGCTTACCGTAAATTGGCTCGGAAGTACCACCCAGATATGAACCCTGGCGATCGCAAGGCAGAAGCTCGTTTCAAAGAAGTTAATGAAGCATACGAAGTTTTATCAGATCCAGAAAAACGCAAAAAATATGACCAATTCGGTCAGTATTGGAAAAATGTCGGCTCTAGTAGCAGTGAATGGCCAGGGGGAACACGAGCTAGTACTGTAGACTTTGGTGGTTTTGACTTTAGCCAGTATGCCAGCTTTGAGGATTTTATCAATACCTTATTAGGACGTAGTGCGACTCCAGGTAGTGGAGGTGCTAGTGGAAGACAAAGCTATACCTATAGAACTAATACAGGGTGGCCTGGTGAAGTTGGTAATGGATTTGAGGGTTTTTCTGGTTTTGACAGTGCTAGAGCAGCAACTTCCCTAGATTTAGAAGCTGACTTGAGTCTGACTTTTGCAGAAGCTTTTCGAGGAACACAAAAACGTGTTGGTAGTGGAGAAGTTTCAATTCCTCCTGGAGTTAAATCAGGAAGTAAAATTAGAGTTAAAGGTAGAGGCCAACTAGATCCATATAGACAAAAAAGGGGAGATTTATATCTAAAAGTCGAAATTCAGCCTCACTCTTTTTTCCAATTTAAGGGAGATAACTTACTATGTGAAATTCCAATCACTCCTGATGAGGCTGTATTGGGAACATCTATAGAGATACCAACTCCTGATGGTATGGTTAGTGTTAATGTTCCTGCGGGTATTCGTTCTGGTCAGTCTTTGCGGTTACGAGGTAAGGGATGGCCTAAAACCAAATTATCAGGACGTACTGACCTGTTAGTAGAAATTATCATTACTGTACCAAGAAATATCAGTTCTTTAGAAAAGGAATACTATGAGAAAATTAAAACTCATAGAACTTTTGATCCTCGTAGCCATTTAAAAAATGTATCGCTTTAGCTCCCTCCGGCAGAAGCCCTACGGTGAAAGTACTAGCATCACCGTGGGACGTATTTTTGATATTTTCAGCCAGAAAAATAGCAATATGAAAAAAATACATCAAAGTTTAACAATCAGCATAACTGTAATATTTAACTTATTAGTATGCAGTGCAGCTAGAGCAGAATCATTTGAAAACTTATTACAAACTTCTTTAACTTCTGCAGAGGAAGAAATACATAATATTATTGGTGAAGACAAGGCATTAGAGGTAGGTCGTAATGTTTGTAGTTCTCTAAAAACAGGTAGTTCTATTGAAGAATTTTCAGCCGAGGTGGCTATATCACTACTTCAGTTAGGTTTAACACAAGAGCAACTACAAACGGCAGCTCTATATACAGGTAAAGTGATAGCTGCTAGTGTAACTTCTTTTTGCCCTGAATATACATCAAAGTTGCAAGAGTTAAAACTATTAACTCAATAAACGGCTTTGTTGCCCTGATTGCTTAATAGATTAAAAAAAACGCGGTTGGCATGGGCTATGTTTGCCTTTATGCAAGGTTGCAAACAGCTTCAGTTCAAGTAGTAGGGATGTTCTATGGAACGTCTATACAAAAAAAATTAAACTTTCACAATGTGACACTTTGTACAAGTTTTATAGACTAGGAAAATTTGCTGATGAAATTTAGTATTGTGATTACAACTTAATAATCGTTTAGAGTTGTTAAAACGGGCAATTAAGTCGGCTTTAGAACAAACCGTTGAATGTGAAATCATTGTCGTTGATGATTGTTCAACAGATGGCACAAAAAAATATGTGCAAAGTTTGGGCTCGCGCGTCATTTATTATTGTACTGATTCTAACCAAGGTCACGCCGGAACAATGAATGTGGGCGTACAAAATGCTGACGGAGATTGGGTAAAACCTGTGGATGATGACGACTATCTGGCTCCTAATTGTATTGAGGAAATGACTAAAGCAATTAATCTTCATCCTCAAGCAGCAATCCTTTCTTGTCAAGCCGCACAAGTTGTTATAGTCGACGCCCGATATTATTCGGGGCGCCTCTACTTCAGAACCGGACGTGAG
>JAJEAQ010000212.1 GCA_022822685.1 Trichodesmium sp. jk18x7bins.61 | reverse complement strand
CAAAGGCATTTTGGCGCCTGGCTTAAGTTGAATAGTGTTGAAATTATTTTGCCTATTGACATTTTCAACTTTCATTTGCCAGATTTTTGTACTGCTTACATCTGCTTCTTTCTCTCTAGAGGCATTATCAATCCCAGTTTGTTGTTCTTTTTGCCCTGAAGTTTCTGATATGTTGTCGGGCACTACCTTAGTGTTCAATTTTTGAGGCCTGGCTTGTATCGGTTGGCTGACTGAATTTCCCCCTAATAGGTTAAATATGCTTCTAAATTCTTGTTTTTCAGGTTTTCTTTGCTGCGCCACCTTTATACCACTTGTTTGAGATTTAGGTTTTGACAACTGAATCGGTGCTGTTGTTTTCTGTATTTATATGTGAGACATTTATAACTCCTGTTGTTTTTCTGGTTAAGCTATTAAATTTTTCTACGTCAGTGCCCGTTATCAGTATTATTTGTCTAAGCAAACCCAAAACTCACCAGAAAATCTAGGGGCTATCTCCAACTCAACCGATTCACTATATGCTCATCACCATTTGGAAACTCAGATATAATACTTAATTTTGGTGGGTTAGGGGGGAAATTAAAATCTTGATGAACGAGGAGATACTTCTCCCTAACCCATCCTATGTGGGGATTTATCTGAGTTTTACAAACAGTCTCTAATATTCTCTAATAAATTACAAACTTGATTATAAATTGAGCAGAAATTTAACTAATTAGGTGATCGCTCCGGATTTATTATAAATATCTTTTCAATTAATTTATTTATTGTGGTTGATACAGAGCGAGCACCTTCTCAAATGAGTTCAACCGTAACATTAAGGTAGGAAAAATTGAATACGATTTAATGAAATTGACAAAAACATTAATGTTTTTGTCAATTTCATAGCAATTCAAAAAAAAGATGTTACAAATGATTGCTTAGAGGTCTATTCTAAATCTATGAATGTAAGTTGGTATAGGAAAGAATCTTCCTCAGAGCCTTTTCTAGAATTTGTTTGCCATTATGTAGATTGTGAGAAACATACCCTGAAAAGCCAGATCTTCTCTGATAAGGCCTCCCGCTCAATTCTGGCCACATGAAGTTGACAATATCATCAGCAAGACCTTGAGAACGCTTATATTCAACAGGTAAGCGTATCATTGCTTCCAGAATTTTACGATGATTAAATGGCATTAATACTATTTTAAATGGTGCCATTCCATAGAGATGAGGACTAGCCCAACAGCCCACCCTTTGTTCAAGATATAGTATATCAAGCAACATATACACATCCGTTACTGAGATATCAGTTAACCAATCCTCTATCGCTTCACAGAATTTGAGATACACAGGTAAGTGCATAATAGATAGTAACTCTTTAGGACTATCAATCCAACTTTTGTTTTTTTCTTTAGGCCAATAATATCCTCGCCCAACTTCCCCAGCAAATCCTATTAATAATGCGTTTTGAAGCTCTAAATGCTTGCAGCAAGCCTCATAATCTTTGATTTTTCCCCAATGTCCTGAATAGCCAATTCGTAAAAAATATTCCTGCTTAAGTATTTCGGTGGGTGTTTGAATCGGCAAAACCAGATGATTTAAAGCAAAGTTCTGAGAAATTTTACAACCCATATAGACATCAACTGCATCTGCATACCTTCCAGAAGCCGAATCTGGATAATCAAAGGTAAAGAAAGTCATTTTTCTGTGGAGTTCTCGAGAGCAAGCTAGAATCATCCTAGAATCACGGCCAGACGTAATACCCATATAAGAATGGTACTTTTGCGTAACTCCCCGGAGGTTATTCTGAACGTGATGAGCAATAATTTCAATTTGTTCTGCTATCTGACGATGAGGAACTCTAGAAAGAGGTTTTTGTAGCCAGTGTCGAACAGGTTTCCAGTATTCGAGATCAAGATAGTAATTGGGTAAAAGTCGTTGTAGCTCAGGAAATATTGTTAATCCCGCAGGATAAAACCGATTGGGTTTCAGAAATTGAGTGGATATGTTTTGAAAATCAATACTGCTATTCTCAGCATACTTCAGCAGGCTAGTTGTTGAAGCGATACAGTGCTTTGTTGTACTATAAACTACAGCAAGCGAACCACAAGGATCGAGATATAAGCGACGTAAATTTTGGGTTATTACAACACAGATAAAACGTCCACCAAAAGAATATAAATAATCTTCTATTCCATTTGCAGTTAAATCATCTAGATTTTGGCAAGGTAGAAACTGAGTAACTTCAATCAATTCTCCATTTGAATTAATTGGAAAACCAACTATCCAACCAGCACAGTCCTCATTATTAGTTTGTAGCGGAATAACAGGTAAATTCGGGTGAGTTGTGATCTGCCATTCTTGAAGATGGAAAGTATTCCAAGTTTGAGGAATGTTCTGAAGGTTTTGAGAAATAATAAATTGACCAAAAAACAATAAATCTAGCTGTTTTGCTTCCATGTAACTTTTTCCTAAAAAAACTTAGAATCAGGGGAAAAATTCTTTTCTACTTACTGGTTCCTGATTACTTCAAATTCTACCATCATTCAGCAACATCTAATTTTAGGAAACCATGGAGGTAACTTACTACTATCTTGTACCCGGATTTGCCCCTGACGACAATATAACATTGCCGCCAACAAGAAATTAATCGCTTTGGGTGCCTCGATTCCTTGAGTAAGTTGAGTCGCTAACTGTTGCC
>JAJEAQ010000655.1 GCA_022822685.1 Trichodesmium sp. jk18x7bins.61 | reverse complement strand
ACTCATTTAGCTAGGACACTTTTTCAGAAGGTTCGGTACTCTTCTCCAATATCAACTCCCCATTAACCCCAGTGCGCCTATACGCTTTAGCTCTGATTGGGTCACTGATGCCAGCTTCACTCTAGGTTCCGAGTATGGTTCCTGAACTGTGGCCTGGTAGGGATTCACGCCTTCCTTAGCTGATGGGACTTGGCCTTGTTGTTACCAGTAGAACTGGTTGGCTTCACCCACATTCTTATCTCAGTTATCCGCCTTGTGGGGAACACATGGTCTGGACTATAGTCATACACCCCCTGTCGAGCTTCTTGAGCTTGTTTGTGTTCTTACTAGAAAACGAACCGCACGTAATATACTAATATGGTAAAAGCTTGTGGCTGTAGACACGGCCCTCTTTTACACAGCCATTATCAAGTTTTTTGTTGGTTGTATTTTCCTGGGGTTTTATAACCCACACTCCGTGCTTCATTTTGAAGTACGATAAACTACATCATTTCCCAGAACAATTATCAGTAAAAATTCCCTACTCATAGCCTGAAAACCGCTCATAAAAATATTGTTTCTCAAAAAAAAGTTAATTGGGCGATCGCAATCCGAGAGAAATGAAAAAACTCCTCTCCAAACTGCCAATCAATTTTCCCACACTTTATTGATGCACTACCGCTTTTCCCTAGTTTTTCATTTTGTTACATAGCTCGATTTTTTAACGCTCACCTACTTATCACTGACCGAATACAGTACCTAACCAAGACTTATTTAATCCCGACGCGTGATAATTGGCCATTGGGTAAATACTTCCCACTTTGGTATTGTTTTGGTTGATTTTTACGAGTTAAATCTGACTGGTTTAACTTCTCAGAAAAAAAGACTTTATTACCTGTTCTGGTTAACTTGTATGCATTCTTAATATAGAAAATCGTTCCAGATTCTGGCAATACGTTGATGGATTCTACTTTTGCTTTAACTAAACATCTGGAGTATGTCAAATAGCAACAGGAGTTTGAATTGGAAAACAACTAACAGCAAAAAGTTAACCAATTTTTGTAAATAATAAATTCTCTATTTATGATTAAGGAAGATTATTTTTATTTCTACTCAGATTTGGTAGTTGTGGACGAGAAGAATTTGGAGGCAGATAGTATTCGGGAACAGGAGGTGGATCAATATGAGAACGTTTTAGCAAAGAGAAACGTAGTATAATCGCAACTCCTAATGTACCCATTCCTAGTCCAAAAAGAGACCAGCTTGCTCCTAAACCACCAATTACAGCATCAACTGCCCCCACTGTAATTACAAAGCTGACTACTGGATCTTTTCTATAAGCTGTTTTAAAAATTTTTGGCCACAAAGCATTCATCATAAGCTTCATTTTATATAACTAAAATTACGTAATATGTTTTTGGACTTAGGGGTGATTTATGCAGTCAATCTTGAGTGGCTGAGTTCCCAAGGAAACAAGAATTTTGTGAGAGAGGCTATCAAAGGCGAAGCTGCTAAAAGCACAATGAAATTAATGTTTCTGCTCAGTTAACAAATCAGCTCTCAATCTCATGACATGCTTAAGAACCCTAATTTAGCCCCAACCAAGATAGTAAACTTTCTCCACTAAAGTATTCAATTGCTAAAGTCAATACAAAGCCAATCATAGCTGCTCTACCATTTAAGCGTTCTGCGTATTGGTTAAAGCCAAATTTGGGCTCGTCTAAATTAGGTCTAGTAGTAGGTTCTGGTTGCGCCATAAAATTGAAATCAAATTTGAGAGTATTTGCAGGAAGAATTGTGTATTTACAGTTGTTAAATATATTTTAACTGAATGGTTTGCAGAAAACCCACAGATAGTAGGGTACTTAATGTTGTAATTAATGTTAAAGTCCAAGCACTTATTCTAAAAGTTGCCTCAACACTAAATATAATAGACATTTTCTGGTCAGGAAATAAGGAAAACTTCAACAAGTGAAAAAGTAATATAACCCTTGTTTTGATTTTGTTAACAGCAATTTAGCCTAGTAAACTATTATAAATTTAAAATTTAAGTTGAGTGGCTAAACCCTTTGTGACAAGATACCCCCCTTTTGAAAATAGGTAGTGTTAAACATTATTTAGCTTTTCCTAATTTTTTTTACAATGGAAGAGCCAAAGCCTGTATTATAATTTTATAGTTGAGGAGGATGCAAGAGATTTAATCTCCGAGTTTAGGTGTTATAAAGCAGAATTTTCAATTTTGTGTTTGAGGAATCCCGCGCCCTAGAGCAGTCTATACCTAAATGGGAATTTATGATCTGTCTATAGCGTAGGGAAAATGTCAATTAGGTCGTTTAACATACAAGAATAAATATGTCAAATTCATCAGACTCCTCTTCTTCTCTGCCAAGTACAGTTAAGCAAGTAGCCAATGCACTCCGATTAGGTGGGTGGGTTTGCTTTTGGATACAGCTTGTACTAGGAGTGATTTCAGGCTTTATCTTTCTATTTGCTGTGGTTACATTGCCAGGCAACAAAAATGAAGCAGGTACAGGAGGTGGGTTATTTTTGGCAGTTTGCGGGCTTATGGTACTGGGATATAGAATTTACTTAGCCTTCCGTTACACTCGTTTAGCCAGACAGTTGCGCTCGCCTACACCTTCTCTAAGACCTAGCAGAGCAGACAGTATTAAAAAAGTTAAAAAGACTTTAATTAGCAATTTGATTGGGATGTCTTTGACCTTATTTGGAGCAGAGGCAATTGGTGGTGTTCTTCTGGGAAAATCCTTAGTTAGTGGACAATTTATGTTTAACCCCACAGTAGAGTTGGGGAAATTTATCCAACCACTAGATATTTTTATAGTATTAGGTAATACTCACATGATTGTGGCTCATTTTGTTGGAATTGTAGTAGGGCTATTTTTGCTTGACCGGGTTTACAAGTAGTTAGTAGGAATGATTTTAACTTGTCTGGCGCTCGAACCAGCGCTCTCCTGTGAAGGGAGCATCAGGATGAAAGCCAGGGGAGCAGATGAGGACACCTACACCAACAATTCTAACGCTTCCCTTAACAAGAAGGAGGTGCGTTTATTGACATACTCCCGACGGTGCGCTTAAGCAACACCGTGGGGTTTTTCAACCAACCAATCAAACCCCGCCTGTAAGGGCGGGGTTTTGATTGCAGTTTTGACACCAGATGTACCCTAGCCCTGTGTGAATAGCAAACCCATCTTCTGAATTAGGAGTGCACAATTATAAATTAAAGTCAACGACTCCCTCAGGAGAGCCGTTGCTCTCCAAAACCGT
>JAJEAQ010000222.1 GCA_022822685.1 Trichodesmium sp. jk18x7bins.61 | reverse complement strand
GAGACTGTTTGTAAAACTCACGTTAAATTCTTGCCTAGGATGGGGAACGGCAGAAATATCTCCTCCTACTCACCAAGATTTTAGTTTTTCGCTGTAAACTACCAAAAATTAAGGTTCTAGCTGTCTTAATATTTGCCCGATAAACAGCTACTCAAAGGCAACTACAAACAGATATTTTTAAACAGGCATAATATAACTACTTTTTTGCTCAAATTTTCAATTTTTACCGATGACTTTTAGTAGGAAAAAAAATGGTTCTTTATCTTGATTCAGCAATAGTAACAGAGGCTAGAGTAGCCAGTAAATTTGGCTGGATATCTGGTGTGACAACTAATCCCACTCTGTTAGCAAAAAGTGGTTTGTCTCCAGAAGCAACGTTAAAGGAACTTACAGAAATTATCTCTGGAGATTTGTATTACCAACTTACTGCTACTAATTTTGATGACATGATGGCAGAAGCAAAAGCTGCATGGAAATTAATAGGTAGGAAAATAGTGTTGAAAATTCCAGCAACTGCAACAGGTTTTCAAGTTTTATCTCATTTGTCTGGAGAAATTAATTGTTCGGTGACAGGAATATATCATCCTGCCCAAGTAGTAGTAGCTAAAGAAGTAGGTGTTAAATATGTGATCGCCTATGTTAACCGATATACCAGATTATTGGGGGATGGTTTAAAGTTGGTGCGAGAGATGGCTAGAGTTGTTGAGGGTAGTAGTACTGAAATTTTAGCAGCCAGCGTCAAATCACCGGATGAAGCTGTGGCAACTTTATTAGCAGGTGCCGATCATCTGACATTACCATTTTCTGTATTACAAGCAATGACTACCCATGAGTTATCAGAACAAACTTTTAAGGAGTTTAATGAAAAGGGGAAAGGAATAATGTGGTAGTCATAGCAGGAGGCTGAGGGCTGGATTTGGAGTTGAGATGATGTTTGACTTATTTACAAATTGCTATAAAATAGAGTCATTAACTTTTATGATTGTCATCTTCGTATCTTTTATTTAAGGTAAACCCCGCCGGGAGGGATGGGGTATTAGTCATTAATTTCTGTGTCAGCTAAAGATATACTTCACCAATCTACTTGTATAACGATCGAAAAAGATGGCTGGAACATTACCTATGATCCCCTCTATTTGAAAGTGAATGATGTGGAATTTTATATTGATTTAGGTGCAGAAAGATTAATTGCAGCCGAAAAAGCAGGTCAAAAAAATCGCCAGAAAAATGAAGTCTTTCTTGGGGACATCCGCCGTCACGGAATTTCATCTCGCATTAGGACAAATCCTCAATTATAAGTTAGCTTTAAAAAAAGGAAGAGCCTGAAAGGATTCTCTACCTAGCAATTCTTCAAGATACTTATGAAGATTTCTTTTCTCATCAATTTATTCAAGATTCTGTGGCAGAATATCAAATTAAACTCTTAATTTTTGATTCTCTTGAACAAGAGCTTGTGTTATGGAAAGAATAGATTACTCTCAACTTATCCAAGATATTCATGCTCAACATTCAGTTAATGATGGGAAAAATAGCACATAAATTCAACTCATCTTTGACACACAACGCCATCATTATCAAGTTTTAATATTGGCTGGAAAGAACAAAAAAAAAGAATCTATGGTGTGATTATTCATGTTGACTTAATAGATAATAAAATTTGGATTCAAAGAGATGGAACGGAAATCGGAATCGCTAATCAATTGCTCGCTGCTGGTGTTCCTAAAAAAAGATATTGTCTTGGGATTTCATGCCCCCTATAAACGTAGTTTCACCGAATTTGCTATTAGTTGATAATGACTGCTGAAGATTCGGGGCTACTATACTCCCTAACTTTTTTATATTATGTTCGGGTAATGAATAATAATAAAGTAGGTTGGGTTAAGCGAAGGGCGAAACCCAACAAAAACATACATAATGTTGGGTTGCTCCTACGGATAAGCTTCGCTAACGCTTCCTCAATCCAAGCTACGCAATCTCTTTTTTTAATGAGCATTCAAGTTGACACGATATTACGTTTATGAGCAACCAAGCACCAACTCCGCCAAAGTTTCAAATCTTCAAAGGTAAAGTTTATAGTAAGTTTTGTCAGTCAGAATTTGATGATAATATCGTGATATTTCGCTATGGGGATTATCGATCACTAAAAATTGCTAAATTATCTAGTAAAGAGTACGCTATTAGACTGGTTAAGTTTCTCAATTTTGTTATGCGTCTGGTTAATGAATCAGAATAGTTTAGTAATTGAGCTATAAAGATTTAAGGTGAGATTTAGCGATCGCTTCGGCTTTCCGTTCGTAGTTGGGATGCCGCCCTCTAGTTGGAATTAGAAAGCCCCATCCCAACGACAAACAAAGACTTTTTGATAATTAATTATCCGAACATGAAATAATATAATGTCCGCTTAATTAGTGATAAAAAACTTTCTTCTCCTGATATCTTCTTTTTTCCCTCCTTCTTCCGCGCCGACTCCCAATTTTATTATACTTAATCATCCGGACATGATATAAGGTGACACTGGGCGTTCTATCGCTTCTCCGCCTGGTATCGAAAATGCTGGAGGCAAACTCATAAAAACAAGTTCCTAAAATTTTTCTCTGTTGAAAGCTGAAACGCTTATATATTTTTTTCTAGCTACCTTCGATACCTTCAATTACCAACATTTTATCAGTAGTTTCGATAGCATCTAAACCTTCAATTTATACCCTTTTTATCCTTTTTCAATTCACTTACTTTTGGCGTTTATTTGACTTACGCAACATAACGTATTTCGGCTCATAAGAGCGACAGCATTAGCCTCTGCTTTGCGTCAGCAAAGTCATCTCAAGCCAGTTTTTGCATTTCTCATACTTAAGCTCTGATGAGCATACGAAAATGTGATACAAAAGTGTTTTAAACTGTTAGATAATTGTCAGGAAAACTGCAAATAAACTTCAGTCGCAATCCTCGTTTATAGCATTTGTAATAAAGCATTAACATCCTGATCAAATTCTTGAAAACAATCAGGTGGTGATATTTATGGTAGAAAATAAATTAACTTAATTTTACCATCACCAATAGCAATCATTAAAACTTATAACTCTGATTTATAACCGTCTTTCAATCCTAAAAATTCCTGAATTTTACCATCAACATTGTAATTTAATTTCTCTACTGCTGCCTTTGGACAATATACGAATTTTGCTGTTTCTTTGAAATAAATTCCAATTATATCATCAATTTCTCCCTTTTCTAAATGTAACCCCTATCCTAAAGCAGCTAATTCTTTTTGATGAGCTTTGACAAATTTATCTAATTGGTGTTGCCAATTATTTTTATTATTGTGAT